>PXBQ01000546.1 GCA_003566875.1 Spirochaetaceae bacterium
AGTCTGCGCACGATAGAGTCGATGAGCACGTCCATCCCGCGCCCGTGCGCCGCCGAGACCGGAACGACTTCGTCGAATCCGTGCGCGTACTGCTCCCACACAAGAGAATCCCTGTCGGGTGTATCAACTTTGTTCACGACCAACACGGTTCGATCGCGATACGGCCGAATCGTCTCGATAAGTTCTTCGTCTTCGGGAGTCACGGTGGTTACGTCAAGCACGAGCAGAATGACGGCGGCGTCGCGCGCGGCTTCAAGGCTCGTCCCGCGCACCGCGGCGTCGAAGACGCCGTCGGCGTCGGTCACTCCCCCCGTATCGACCACGGTCACGGCACGCCCCGCTATTTTCGTCGTAGCTTCGACCGCATCGCGCGTCACGCCCGACATCTCGTCGGTGATCGCTCTACGGCGTTCGATAATACGGTTAAACAGGCTGGATTTGCCGACGTTCGGTCGGCCCAGTATTACAACTCTTGGTTTTGTCATTGATTCTCCGGGCGTTACGACGCGAAAACCTCGGTTCCGAAGCGTCGCTGCATGTATTCGCGGATGTACGCGTCGATCTCGGTGTAGCTTTTCATCTCCATAGCGATGCCGACGACGTCCTCCCCTTCGGAAAGCGATACAGATCGAATGATCCGCTTCACCTCGGGGATGCTCGCTGCGCTCATGCTGAACTCGTCTAGCCCGAGTCCGAGAAGAATCATCGTAACGTTCGGATCACCGGCCATTTCACCACACATGCCGACAGGTATTCCGACGTCATGCGCGTTCCTGATGACCAGCTGGATCAGCCTCAACACGGCCGGGTGACACGGCTCGTACAGATACGCGATGTTCTCGTTCCCACGGTCTACCGCGATCGTGTACTGGATGAGATCGTTCGTGCCGATCGAAAAAAAGTCCGCTCTCGTGGCGAGGATATCACTAGTCATCGCCGCTGACGGTACCTCGATCATGATTCCCACGGGTATGTCTCGCGCGTACGGTACGCCTTCGGCGGTTAGCTGCGACCGGACTTGATCGAGCACTTCGTACGCGCGTTCGAGCTCCTCGACTCCCGATATCATCGGGAACATGATCCGGAGCGCACCGTGAACCGACGCGCGCAGAAGAGCGCGAAGCTGCGTCTTGAAAATATCGACGTGCGACAAACAGTACCGGATCGCGCGCCACCCGAGAATCGGGTTTTTCTCACCGAGCGCCTCAAGATCCGGGGACACCTTATCGCCTCCGATATCCAGAGTCCGAATCGTCACGGGTTTGTCCCCGATATTCTCGAGCACGTACGAGTATGCGCGGTACTGTTCCTCTTCGGTCGGCAGATTCCCGGGCCGAAGAAAAAGAAACTCCGACCGGTACAGCCCAATCCCGTCGGCGCCGTGCGTCGCGATCGACTCGACCTCGTCGGGGATCTCGATGTTGGCGTTCAAAGTGATCAACTTACCGTCGCGCGTCTCAGCGGGCAAATCGTTGAGGCCCATGAGCTTAACTTCGTGCTTGCGCCATTCGCGCTGCACGCGGAGGTATCGTTTCGTCGCGGCCGCGTCCGGCTCGTGGATCACATGCCCCCGGTTCCCATCGACGATAATCGTATCGCCCATCCG
Organism: Spirochaetaceae bacterium; assembly: GCA_003566875.1. Lineage (GTDB taxonomy): Bacteria > Spirochaetota > Spirochaetia > DSM-27196 > PXBQ01 > PXBQ01. The sequence goes on from PXBQ01000546.1 coordinate 1,607, forward strand.
GGCCAGCCGCGTGACCTCCGACAGACCAAGAACCGCGGGAATCTCAAACGCTCGAGCAAGGATCGCCGTGTGCGAGGTTCGCCCACCCGCATCCATCGCGATTCCTTTCACCATTCTCTTGTTCATGACGATAGCGTCCGACGGAAGCAGATCGTGCGCGACGAGCACGATCTCCTCGGTCAGATCGGCGAGCGAGGTCTTCTCGCGGTACAGGAGATGGTTGAGGATACGCCGAGAGACGTCCTGTATATCGGCAATTCGTTCGCGCAGATACTCGTCGTCGAGCGCGTTCATTTTTTCGACCATTTCCTGACGCGCGTTGATCAAAACCCACTCGACGTTCGTCCGCTGTTCGTGAAGTTTTGTCTCGATCGTGAGCGCGAACTCGGGGTCGTTCAACATCAAGACGTGCGACTCGAGGAACGCAGCCTGCTCGGCGCCGTCGATGTCGGTCGCGTGTTCTTTGAGCCGATGGATCTCCGCCGTAGCCTTCTCAACGGCCGCGCGAAATCGAGACATTTCGTCCGGCAAACGCCGTGTGTCGATCCGATATCGCGGGATGACCGGCGCTTCGTCCACGTGGACGAACACCTTTCCGATCGCGATACCCGGAGACGCGGATATCCCCGCCAAATCTATCATAGGTTGATCACTATAAATCGTATGACGTACGCTGTCAAATCGAGTAAAAAACTACGATCGTAATGCCGATACCTTAATCGATGGCAACGAACAAAAACCAACAGCGCGCGTCGCTCGGCGCGTTGTTCTGGATCGCATTCATATTACTCGTACTCGTCGTGTTTCTCGCGAATCGTACAACGATCCGGTCGGTTCTCGAGTCGACCGGCCTTGTCGAGATCTTGAGCGACCGCTTCGGCGTGACCGAACGCGACCCGGAAGTCGTTTCCCCGACCGACTCCGATCTTCCAGACGAGGTGATAACACGGCTCTCGCCGGATCACGATACCGACGGAAGCGTCGAGGATGTCGTAGAAATACCGCCTCGTACCGTTTCCCCACCAACGACCGAAACGCCGCGCCCTGAGCCCCGCGAACGCATCGTCGAGCCGCCAAGCCCGCCACAGCCGGTCGCCCCGACACCCGAACCCACCGTTCCCGCGCCGAGTTCACCTCGCATGCGCGAAACGGCGGTGTACTTCATCCGCGTCACCGACGACGGGCGGATCAACGCGGTTCGCGTCATACGAAGGGTCGAACATAACAACGCGCCGATGACCGAGACGCTTAAGACGCTGTTAAAAGGACCGACGCTCGCCGAACTCGGCGACGGACTCCTGAATCTCATCCCGGAAAACACTCGCTTACACTCGGCAACGGTTCAAGACGGCGTCGCGTACCTGAACTTCAACGAGGCGTTCCAGTTCAACCCGATGGGAGCCGAGGGACTGTTTGCGCAACTCCAACAGGTTATCTACTCGACCACCGAGTTCCCAACCGTAGAAAAAGTGCAAATCCTGATCGACGGTAAGAAGATACAGTACCTCGGCGGCGACGGAATCTTCATCGGGACGCCGATTGGTCGCGAAGCATTCGGCTGATCTCGTCCGAGAAATCCACCGGCACTCCTTCCGACTGAACTCTCCGCGATCGATGCGATCGACCGTCGTCGGACTCGTCACTCGTCTTGGTCGCGCGAACTTCGCAGAGGAATTCGGTGTTTCCTTTTCGTCCACGAATGGGAGACGGCATGATTCGCTCAACTACAACGCCTTCGTCGAACAGCGCGTTCACGGTTGAAGAAACGATCTTGGCGAGGTCGGACGGATCGCGGACGACACCGTCAAACTGCACGTTCGGCGCGCCGGCCGTGAGCACGTGTTCGAACTCGAACTGCGGTTTCAGAAGGACCACCGCCCATCTTTCCCGTGTTAGCGCTAAGAGGTGCGGCACGACGCCGCGCAGCGACCGAAACGAAAGGTCTCCGACAGCGGCATCCGGAACGGGGTCGAGTGGACCTATCGTCGTGATGTTGGTGCGCTCGTGCACGACGACACGTTCGTCGTTCCGCAGACGATACGCAAGTACGTTGAAACCGACGTCGACCGCGTGTACCCGAACCGCACCGTGACTCAACAGACAGTCGGTAAAACCGCCCGTCGAACACCCGGCGTCGAGGAATACCTTGCCGCCGACAGGCAGGTGCCACGCGCGGATCGCGGCGTCGAGTTTCTCACCGCCGCGCGATACAAACCGCGGGGCGGCGATCTCGACGTTTTGAGCCGGATCGACCGGTTTTCTTGGATCGCGCACCACTTCGTCGTCGACTCGCACATCGCCGCAGAGCACGAACGCCATAATCTGCTCGCGTTCGTACTCCGGGAACCGTCGCTTGACGGCGTCGATGAGCGGTCTCTTTTTCACACGATCGACGCCTCGGAATACCGCGAGATCCTAATGGCTTTTCCGGTGTCGGCGTCGACTTTCACGATCACACCGTGGATAAACGCGAGGTTGTCGGAAACTTCATTGCGGAAAGGCATCTGCGTCAAGGATCGTTCGACGCTGATGCGAGGCTCAAATCCGATTACGCTATCGCGCGGCCCGGTAGCCCCGACATCGGTAATGTACGCGGTTCCGTTCGGAAGCACACGTTCGTCGGCCGTCTGCACGTGCGTGTGTGTACCGAACACGAGCGCGGCGTCGCCGTCGACGTACAGCGCGAACGCTTCTTTCTCCTCGGTCGACTCGGCGTGGAAGTCGATGATCACGACGTCCGCCTCCGACTTTGCCTTTCGGAGAAGCTCCTTGGCGCGTCGAAACGGACACTCGATCGGTGGGAGCCGGACACGGCCCTGCAGATTGATCACGCCGAACCTGAGACCTCGCGTCTCGATCACGCAGTATCCATGGCCGGGGTTGCCCGGCGGATAGTTGTCGGGACGAAGAAGCCGCGATTCACGATCAAGATACTCGAGTATTTCTTTTTTCTGCCAGATGTGATTCCCGGTCGTTACGACGTCTGCGCCCGCGGCGAAGATGTTTGTTGCGATCTCCGGAGTGATCCCGAAGCCGTCGGCGGAGTTTTCGCCGTTCACAACGACAAAATCCGCCGAAAACTTCTTGATCAGACTTTTCAGCCCGGAGACGACCGCGCGGCATCCCGCGTTCCCGATCACGTCTCCGAGCACCAGTACGTTCTTTGTCATGTCTCGTTATCGCGCGTACTCGGTGATACGGGTTTCACGGATCATCGTCACTTTGATTCGCCCCGGATATCGAAGTTGCTGCTCGATCTTCCGCGCGATCTCCTTCGCGATCTCTTTTGCCTCGTTATCCGAGACTTTCTCATGGTTCACCATGATCCGCAGCTCACGACCGGCTTGAATCGCGAACGCCTTATCGACCCCGTCGTACCCTTCGGCGATCTGTTCGAGGCTCTGCAGCCGCTTGATGTAGTTGTCAAGCGTCTCGCGCCGCGCTCCAGGCCTTGAGGCCGAAAGAGCGTCGGCGATCTGTACGATCACCGACTCGACGCACGAGTGCGGTACGTCGCCGTGATGCGCCGCGATCCCGTTGATGACGCTCTCGTCCTCGTTCATGCGTTTCGCGAGCTCGACGCCGAGCTCCACGTGGTTGCTGTCGCCTTCGCTTTCGATCCCCTTGCCGATATCGTGCAGCAGACCACCGCGCTTCGCGATCTCCCGGTCGGCGCCGACTTCGGCGGCGATCATCCCGGCAAAAACCGCGACCTCTTTCGAGTGAGCGAGCACGTTCTGACCGTAACTCGTTCGGTACAGCAGCCTTCCGAGTCCACGGATACCATCGGGTTTCATGTGATGAATACCGAGCTCGTACAGAACCTTCTCGCCTTCCTCGTAGATGATCTGGCTGAGATCCTGCGTCACTTTCTGAACAACTTCCTCGATCCGCGTCGGATGAATGCGACCGTCGGAAATCAATCGTTCAAGCGACCGGCGTGCGATCTCTTTGCGAACCGGATCGAAACACGACACGACGACGGCTTCGGGGGTATCGTCGATGATAATATCGACACCCGTCAGCGTCTCGAGAGTCCGAATGTTCCGCCCCTCGCGGCCGATGATACGGCCTTTCATCTCGTCGTTCGGTAACGTGACCGACGCGACCGTGACCTCGGCGTTTACTTCCGACGCCATTCGCTGGATCGTCGTAACCAGTATGTCGCGGGCCTTTTTGTCCGCTGTAACCTGGGCTTCTTGTTCTATCTTGTTGATGATGCCTTGTGCATCATGACGCGCTTCGTCTTCCAACGAACTCATGATGATTTTTTTGGCATCATCGGACGTCAAACCGGAGACGCGCTCAAGCTCTTCTCGCCATCTCGCCTCCTGGTGAGACAGCTCCTCTTCTTGCTCTGCTATTTTCCTCTCGCGGTCTACAAAAGCCTGTTGTTGTCTTTCGACGGCAGCAAGTTTGTTTTCTAGGTTTTCCTCTTTCTGCAGGAGCCGGCGTTCGAGTTTCTGGAGTTCTGTACGACGTTCACGAAGTTCTCGTTCCTGCTCATTCCGTTCCCGAAGTAATTGATCCTTGGTCTCGACGAGAAGCTCTTTTTGCAGCGCTTCCGCGTCTTTTACGGCATCTCTTTTTAGTCTTTCCGCTCTCTGCTCCGACGAAGAGAGCTGAAATTTGGCATACAGCCATCGAATAGTCCAACCTAGAATTAAACCGGCAAGAGGAAGGGCCACCCACATAACGAGTTGCACTTGCACCCCCCATCTTACGTTGTATGAAGATACGTTAACGGCTTGAAGCCGCTTTGTCAATACGAAGTTTCACATTGTGGCGGCTGCCGAAGCGAAATCGCACGAGCGGGTTGATGCTCGGGTCACGTGTCTTGTACGATGAAGCCCGGAGGGAATCGTGGAACGGTTTGTGAAAATCGTTGAGTTCGAGAACGAAATCGAAGCCCGACTCGTCGCCGAACACCTTAAAGAACTCGAAATACCCCATTTACTGAAAAGCTACGGCGATTCAGCGTACGCAGGCATCTTCCAGACACAACACGGTTGGGGACACCTCGAGGCGCCGAAGCAGTACGAGGACCAGATCCGCACCGTGTACGACGACCTCATCGGCCGATAACCTCGGCGAAACACCGAACCGCTTCCGAGAGCTCATCGCGAGTATGCGCCGCCGAAACCTGCGTTCGGATTCGTGCGGCGCCGTTTGGGACAACCGGGTACGAAAAACCGACGACGTACACGCCGCGTGCGAGCATCTCGGCCGCAATTCTATGCGCTTCGGCTGCATCTCCGATCATGATCGGCACGATCGGATGGGCGCCCTCGAGCACGTCGAGACCGATCTCGGCGAGTTTCGACCGGAAGAATCGTGTGTTCGCTTCGAGTGTGTCGCGCAAAGCCGATGACTCTTCGATCAACTCGAGCGCCGCGATCGATGCGGCGACGATCATCGGCGCGACCGAGTTCGAGAAGAGGTACGGCCTCGAGCGCTGCCTGAGCAGTTCGACGATCTCCGCTCGAGCGGCGGTGTACCCACCGCTCGCGCCGCCGAGCGCTTTGCCGAGCGTGCCGGTTATGATATCGATACGTCCCTCGACGCCGGCCCGTTCGTGCGTCCCACGCCCGGTCGCGCCGACAAACCCGACCGCGTGCGAGTCGTCGACCATCACGAGCGCGTTGTACTCCTCGGCGAGATCGCAGATCTCGTTCAACCGAGCGTACGTGCCGTCCATCGAAAAAACGCCGTCGGTCGCGACGAGCCGAATGCGCGCGTCTGCCGCCGCGACAAGTTTCTCTTCGAGGTCGGCCATATCGTTGTTCGCGTACACCGATCGTTTCGCCTTGCACAACCGAATACCGTCGATGATGCTCGCATGATTCAGAGCGTCGCTTATCACGGCGTCCTCGGGGCCGAGTAACGTCTCGAACAGGCCTCCGTTCGCGTCGAAACACGAAGAATACAATATCGCGTCTTCGGTTCCGAGGAAACGCGCGATTTTTTTCTCGAGTTCGGTGTGGACCGTCGTGGTCCCGCATATAAAACGAACCGACGACAGCCCGTACCCCCATCGATCGAGCGCATCGTGCGCGGCGGCTATGATCCGAGGATCGGAGGAAAGCCCGAGATAGTTGTTCGCGCATAGGTTCAGCACCTGCCGGCCGTCGGCGACGCCGATCCGCGTGCTCTGTCGCGTCGTCACGACTCGCTCGTCCTTGTAAAGACCGGCGTTCCGGATCTGTTTAAGCTCCGAGTCGAGAATTGCTTTTATCGATGAATACATGCGCCCTCCTCCGGTGATCATA
>PXBQ01000094.1 GCA_003566875.1 Spirochaetaceae bacterium
CTCCCCTTACTTCGCGCTCTCGACCTCGTGGACGACGTAAACGTCCTCCCCGGGTTTCTCATACTTCAGCGACTCGATGATCGTCTCGAGCACGACGATCTCATCATCCTCGGGTTTCAGGACCCAGAAGCGTTCGAGATGCCCACCGAGCGCCTCGAGAACGTCGGCCTTGAGCGCAGGGTTGTCGATGACCTGCATTTTTCCTTTGACACGCAAGATCTGATCGAACTTTGGTGTCTGGAAGAGCCACTCGACCGCAGGATTATCCTCGAGTTCTACCGACTTCGAAAAAGTTCGGGGGGTAACCGCGTAAAGAAACCCGGTGCGTCCGCGTATTAGAGCGGGCGTCATCCACCGGAGGCGCGGGTAACCGTCTTTGCCGATGTTCGCGAGAACGCCGACCTTATTTTCGGTGATCAACGTATCAAGAACACCGAAGAGAGCGCGTGAGTCCATTGTAAATCCTCCATATCGTCGGTTAGGCCGGATGAAATGACGCGACCGTCATGTGATCGACCCGGAACGGTGCCTCTAATGTAACAATTCGCGGAGTTTTTTCAAGTCACGTATGCACGATACACGGATTTTTACCGAACTATCCTTGTACAGCGCGAATCATTATTAGTATAATTAGCAATAGGATAATTTAGTATCTATTCCGACGTTATTCCCGGCAGCGAGGAGGCATCGTGTTCCAGAAGCAAGTCATCATGAGGCGGGTCGTGTATTCCCTGATACCGATCTACCTTTTCTCGATCTATCTATACGGCTGGCGCGTCCTGACGGTTTCGGCCGTGGTTTTTGGCCTCGGGATCCTCGTCGAGTATATCGTCGAGAGAAAACGAAACAAAAAGGTCAGCGAAGCGGTGCTCGTGACGTGCGCGCTGTACTCGCTCGCGCTTCCTCCGGCGATCCCACTCTGGGTCGCAGGGACAGGAATCGTTTTCGCGGTGTTTATGGGTAAGGAGGTGTTCGGCGGATTCGGCAGAAACATCTTCAACCCCGCGATAACCGGGCGATTGTTCGTCTACATCACGTTCCCGACGATCATGGACCGGTCCTGGATGGTCGCCGGCCGCTTCGGTACTCTTGAAGCCGGCGTCGACACGCTGACCGCGGCGACGCCGTTGAACATGATGCGCCTCGGCGAGATGCCGGAAGTCCTGAACATGTTTTTCGGGCTGCGCAACGGCTCGATCGGAGAAGGTTCGATCCTCTTGATCCTCGCTGCGGCGGTGTACCTGATCGTGACCAAGACCGCCAATTGGCGGCTGATCATATCGACGGCCGTCTCCGGGACGCTGCTTTCGGCCATTCTGTACTATGCCGGCGCATCTCCCTTCCCACCGCTTCTCGGGGTCATGGCCGGGAGTCTGCTGTTCGTCTCGGTCTTCATGGCGACCGATCCGGTCTCGGCTCCGAACAAACCCGTCGCGCAATGGATCTACGGCTCCGTGATCGGCACGGTATCGGTTCTCGTGCGCGTCTTCGCGGGTTTTCCGGAGGGAACGAGTTTCGGAATCATGATCGGTAACACGTTCGCGTCGCTGATCGACGAGTACTCGCCGGCGGCAAAAAAGAAAAAGAAAAAGAAAGCGCCGGCCCCTCAGGCAAAACAACAGACCGGAAATCCCGCCGCCGAAAGAGGAGCGACGTGATGAAAAAAGACGGCATGCTTTACACGGTAATTTTTTCGTTCATCGTGTGTTTCGTTTTTGTGTTCATCTTGTCGTTCACGAACGAAGGAACACGCGAGCTGGTCCAGTTTAACCAACAGGTTGCACGCCAGAAGGCAATCCTGAGCGCGATCGGCATCGCGTACGAGAGCGACGCTCAGGTACCCGATCTGTTCGAACGGGTCGAGCGGATAGAACGAAACGGCGAGACGTTTTTCCGAACCGAACGCGACGGACGCACGATCTACGCGAAGGAATTCGCGGGAGCCGGGTTGTGGGGCATCATAGAGGGTGTGCTCGCGGTCGACGCGGAGATCTCGCGAACCGTCGGACTCGAGATAATCGACCACAACGAAACACCGGGTCTCGGAGGACGGATCGACGAGGCGGCTTACAAGGAACAGTTCCGCGATATCCGGATCCAGGACGACGGTTTCCGTTTCCCGCGCGGCGTTCCCGCGGATCCGGAAGAGGGAATGATCGACGCAGTGACCGGAGCGACGCGCACGAGCGAGTCGATGGTCGATATCTTGAGCAGCGTCGTCCTCACCATGCGCTCGACACTCGGGAGGTAGGATTTTATGAGCAACGCAGCGGCTCCGGCACGCCCCGGGGCAATACTTAAATCGAATCTTTGGACGAGCAACCCGATCTTCATGCAGGTTCTCGGAATCTGTTCGGCTCTCGCGGTCACGAACCTTCTCGTCAATACGTTTATAATGGCGGTCGGTGTCGTATTTACGACCGCAATGTCGAATCTGACGGTCTCGTTACTCAAGAAAATGATCCCACGAAAGGTACGGATGATCGTGCAGACGCTCGTGATCGCGTTCTACGTCATCATCGTCGACATCGTGCTCCGCGCGTACCTGCCGGACGTGAGCCGCGCACTCGGCCCGTACGTCGGTCTGATCATCACAAACTGCATCATTATGGGACGCGCCGAGGCGTTTGCCCAGAGTAACCCACCGATCATCTCGTTCTGGGACGGTATGACCTCGGGGGCCGGCTACATGGGTGTGTTAATGGTAATCGCGTTCTTCCGCGAATTGTTCGGGTTTGGAACGCTGTTCGGGTTTCGCGTCATGCCGGGTTGGTTCCCCGACTGGACGATCATGGTGATGCCGCCGAGCGCGTTCTTCTTCCTCGGCTTGATCATCTGGATCGGCAAAAACATCATGAACAGGGAGGCGGCATAATGGCACCTGATATCGGGTATTTCTCGCTCTTTCTCGCTTCGATTCTCACGAGCAACATCCTGCTCGCGAATTTCCTCGGGATGTGTTCGTTCATATCGATCTCGAAGGACATCAACTCGTCGAACGGACTCGGAATGGCAGTGACGCTCGTGCTCACGATCACGGCGGGAGTCAACTGGGCGATCCTTCAGCTGCTTCAGTCGCTCGGGATCGTTTACCTGCGGTTTATCGTGTTTATCATCGTGATCGCGGCGGTCGTTCAGATGCTCGAGATGATCATAGACCGGATCTCCCCACGATTGTACATGTCGCTCGGGATCTTTCTGCCGCTAATCACGGTGAACTGCGCGATCCTCGGCGTGTCGCTTTTCATGGAGATACGGAATTACAGTTTTCTTCAGTCGATTGTGTACGGCTTCGGATCGGGGTTGGGGTGGTGGCTCGCGATTATGGCGCTAGCGGCGATCAGGAAGAAGACCGAAAAGGCGCCGATACCCGCGGGTTTGCAGGGCGCCGGTATCACGATGATCACGATCGGCTTCATGGCGATGGCCTTTATCGGCTTCTCGGGCATGTTGCAGGTTCAGTAGGGCTTCGGCACAACAGACCGAACTCAAGGGGAGAAAAACATTGAATCCAGCTTTCTTCATCGCACCTTTGGCGATCTCGGCAGTCAGCGCAGTTCTCGCGGCGCTGATCTCGCTCACCGACAAGATCGTGAACAACTACGGCGAAGTCACGATAAACATCAACGGCGGCAAGAAAAAGCTGCAGGTGAACGGCGGTGCTCCGCTTTTGTTCTCGCTCGCCGAGACCGGTATCTACGTCCCTTCGGCGTGCGGAGGGCGTGGCAGCTGCGGAGCGTGTACGGTCAAGGTCAAGACCGATATCGGTCCTCATCTTCCGACCGAGACGCCTTACCTCACAAAGGAACAGATCGCCGACGACGTACGGCTATCGTGCCAGATTAAGGTCAAGCAGGATCTCGATATCGAGATTCCCGAGTCGCTCTTCAACATCCGGAAGTTCACGGGCGTCGTCGAGCGGATCGCCGACCTGACGCACGATATCAAGGAAGTGTACATCAAGCTCGAAGACGGCCAGGAGGCGAATTTCGTCGCCGGGCAGTACGGTCAGTTCGAGGTCCCCCCGTACGCCAAGATTCGGGAGCGTACCCAACGCGCGTACTCGATGTCGTCCGCACCGAGCGACAAAGGTCATCTCGAGTTCCTCGTCCGGCTCGTTCCCGGCGGCATCGTGACGACGTACGTTCACGAACACATGAAGGAAGGCGAGAAGGTCAACGTCGTCGCTCCGGTCGGTGAGTTCCACGTGCAAGACAATGACTCAACGATGATCTGCGTCGCCGGCGGCTCGGGCATGGCTCCGTTCAAGTCGATTTTCAACGACATGATCGAGACCGGCAAGATCGAAGAGCGAGACGTCTGGTACTTCTTCGGCGCGCGCACCACCAAAGACTTGTTCTACATGGACTGGTTGAAAGAGCTCGACGCGAAGTACGATAGATTCCACTTCATCGCCGCGTTGTCCGAACCCCAGAGCGACGAGCCGTGGGACGGCGAAACCGGGTTGATCACCGATGTCCTGGGAAAGTACCTCGAGTCGGTAATCGATCAAGAGAAGACCAAAGAGGGTTATCTCTGCGGAAGTCCCGGCATGCTTGACGCGTGTATGGCCGTCATGAGAAAGCACGACATGAAAGAAGAGAACATCTACTTCGACAAGTTCGCGTAAGACGTGAACGCGCGGCACAAGGACAACACTATGAACGTATCAGAAGCAGGAGGCGAGGCATGAAGATGTCACCGGAGTACACAAAGGCGCAGGAACGCATGCAACCCGGCGTCATCACGTCCGACGGTTTTCTCGGCGACGACACGCGCCCGATTGTCGACATTATCGCCGCCGACGAACAGACGATGACCAAATTGGGGCTCGATTTTGAAACGATGTGTTCGCTGATGCACCGCCTCGTCGCCGAGGGGAGGAAAGGCCTCGGCGAGCCGGTCACGGTGCAGAACAGTTGGGTCGCTCGGGTCGACGAGGCGCGGGGGTTCCTTGCGTCTCCTTTCGACGACGGTATCTTCCGGAAAATAAACGTCGAACTAGAACTCGCCCCGAATGGGAAACCGACCGGGGAAAAAATCCTGTACTCCGAGCTCTCGCTGCACCTCATCGAGAAACACCACTTCTTCCAGGGAAAGGGCTCTCCTTTCCGACTGGATCCGGCGCAAGCCAAGAAGGTACTCAGGTTGTAGCTCTACCAACGCGCTGCGGTTTCCGTATATACTTCAGGCAATGAGCAGTGCGCGTATCCTCATCGTTGAAGATGAAAAAATTATCTCGCTTGACCTGAGACATCGGCTCGAAAGCTTCGGTTTTGAAGTGTGCGCAACGGCGGCGGACGCTGAAGAAGCGATCGCTCGCGTCGCCGATATCTCACCCGACCTCGTTCTGATGGACATCATGCTTCCGGGCGATCGCGACGGGATCGACGCCGCGTACGAGATCAAAAAGACATCCGATGTGCCGGTGATTTTTCTCACCGCGTACGCCGACGATCAAACTCGTGAACGAGCAAAAGCCGCCGAACCGGTCGGATACGTCCTGAAGCCGTTCAAGGACCGCGAGCTGTTCACGACGATCGACATCGCGTTGTACAAGAGTCGGATCGATCGGCGGCTACGGCATCAGGAACGAACGATGTCCGCGATTCTCAACTCGATCGGCGACGGCTTGATCGCGACCGACGCGGATGAACGCGTCTTGTTCCTGAACCCTGTCGCCGAGAATTTGACCGGATGGACCGAAGACGAAGCTCGCGACCGGCCGCTTTCCGAGGTCCTCACGATTGTCGACAGCGATTCCAAACCGTTGGCATTTCGTGCGCCGGACCTCGACCGGTCGGTTTCTTTCCGGAACGCGATACTCACGAGCAAACGAGGTGACACGAGGAACATCGAGGGAACATTGTACGCAATCCACTCCGACGATTCATCGGGACGCGCGATCGCTTTTCGCGACGTGACACACGTCAAACGCTTGACCGAACAAGTCTCGTATCAGGCGAGCCACGATCAGCTCACCGGCTTGATCAACCGGGAAGAGTTTTTCCACCGCATTTCTCGAATCGTCACCGACTCACTCGCTCCAAACGCGGTTCACTGCCTTGTATACATTGATCTCGATCAATTCAGGGTTATCAACGACGTGTGTGGGCACTTCGCGGGGGACGAACTCATCCGCGAAGTTGCGCGCGACATCCCGTCTGTCGTCGACGTGCCGCATGTCGTCAGCAGGCTCGGCGGTGATGAGTTCGGCTTTATCCTGCCCGACTGTGACCTCGAGTCGGGGCTGCAGATCGGTCGCGCGATTCAAACGGCGCTGTATCGCCGGTTTACGTGGGGCGACAACTCATTTCAAATTAGCGCGAGCATCGGGCTCGTGCCGATCGATTCGAGCCACGCTCCCGACGCGTACGAGATCCTCGCGGCGGCCGACGACGCGTGTTACCTCGCGAAGGAAGCCGGCGGCAATTGCGTTCGGGTGTACGAGACCACGGACTTCCTGTTTGAAAAGCGCCGCGGCGAGATGCAATGGGTCGCACGGCTTCAGGCCGCGCTCGACGACGACAGATTCGTGTTGTACTCGCAATGGATCAAACCGTTGAAAGAGGGGCTCAAACCGAAACGAGAGATTCTCGTGCGCCTTACGGAACTTGACGGTACACTCGTGCCGCCGCACGACTTTATTCCTGCCGCCGAGAAGTACAACTTCATGCCGATGATAGACCGGTGGATCATTGCCGAGACGATCAAGTACGCGGCGACCCAACGCTCGATCGAAGGGGCCTCGGATACGTTCTGCATCAACATCTCCGGTGGTTCTCTGATCGATGGTACGCTGCTCGAGTTTATCCTGAGTCAGTTCACGCTGTACGACGCGGATCCCGCGTCGTTCTGTTTCGAGATCACCGAGACTTCGGCGATCCAGAACCTGTCGCACGCAGGCACGCTGATACGCGAACTGAAAGAAAAGGGCGCAACGTTCGCGCTCGACGATTTCGGAAACGGGTTTTCGTCTTTTGCGTACCTAAAACACTTGTCGGTCGATTTTCTCAAGATCGACGGCTCGTTCGTCAAGGGCATCGGCGAGGATCGTATCGACTACGCGATGGTGCTCGCGGTCAACGACATCGGGCACGCACTAGGGATGCAGACGATCGCCGAGTTTGTGCAGTCGCAAGCGATAATCGACAAACTCATCGCGATCGGCGTCGATTACGCTCAAGGATTCGAGATCGCACGCCCGGTTCCTCTGGAACCTCTCGAAGGCGAAGAGTCCGAAGAGCTCGCGTAACCGCGTTTTTCGGCACCGCGCCCGTTCCCGGTCGCGCTTTTGAGTTTGATTCCGACGTCGAATTGGATGTATTTTATCTCAATGAAACGCTACCACCGACCAATCACGCTTTTCGTGCTCGCATTAGCGGTTTTCGCGGCCGACCTCGACGCCGACCCGGTTTGGAGGCAAGCGGTCGAGCTGTATAACGACGGGACGGCCTGGGTCGCCGGCCGTATGCAGATCGAGTCGCACGAGTACGATGGGCGCGGCAACACGAGAAACACCGAGTCTTCGGTTTACACGCTGCGCCACAGCGGAGACGAGGTCGAAGCGGAAATCGTGTCGGTCGTGCGCAATGGCCACGACATCACATCCGAGCGCCGCGAAAACCCAGAGTACCAGTCGGGCCGATCGTTCGAGGGAACGTTCGACGGTTTTGGGCGCTCTCCTCTCGATCGCGACGCGCAAGACTCGGTTTCGATCGAGTACGCGGGCACCGACGTACTGAATGGCGCCGCAACGCTTCTGTACCGTTATCGGTTGATCGACGACGGGAACACGACAGTCGGCACGGTCTGGATCGAGCCTGACTCGCGAACTCCCGTACGCATTTCGACGCAGCCGGAGCC
>PXBQ01000360.1 GCA_003566875.1 Spirochaetaceae bacterium
CTCGACAAAGCCGCCGGAAAGGTCGTCGTCGAGCGGATATGATGCCTACCGTTACGGCTACGGATCGTCGAGCACGACGATCGAACTCGGTTCTAGCGCTCCGTACACCGCGTCGCCGCGTGCAAAGCGCATCGGCGATGCCGCGACGATCGAGACACCGTCGCACTCCAAGGTGTACTCGCTCACGGCTCCGAAGTACTGCGCGGCGATAATGCGCGCTGCGAACTCGTTCGGTTGTCCGGTCGCACGCGAAGAGATCGCGACGCGCTCGGGCCGGATCATGATCGTCGCCTCGGATCCGCTCGGAGCTGAGTTGTCGACGGTGAAGTCGCGGAACGCTTCGAGTCGCCAGGAATTCCCGACCGTGCGCGAAACCTTCCCCGAAAACACGTTCGCCTCCCCTAGAAACTCGGCGACAAATCGGTTTTTTGGAGTCTCGTACAACTCGACGGGTGTACCGTGCGCGACGACACGTCCGTCCTTCATGACGACGACCATGTCCGAGATCGAGAGCGCCTCATCGCGGCTATGCGTCACAAAAACAGTCGTGATGGCAAGCTCCTGCGTCACGCGGACGAGCTCCGCGCGCAGTCCTTTTCGCAGAGGCGCGTCGATCGACGAAAACGGCTCGTCGAGCAGCAGCACGCCGGGGTTCACGGCAACCGCGCGCGCAATCGCGACTCGTTGTTGCTCGCCGCCCGAAAGAGTTCGCACGTCCCGGGAGCCGAAACCCGCGAGACCGACGGTGCCAAGGAGCCGCGCCACGGTCGCCTCGCGTTCGGCGCGCGCAACCGACGAGTACTTTAGGCCGTACGCCACGTTGTCGTGCACCGACATGTGCGGGAAGAGCGTGTAGTCCTGGAACACCAACCCAACTCCACGGCGGGACGGATCGACGTTCGTAACGTCCCTGCCGCCGACGATCACGCGCCCCGCGTCGGGCGACTCAAAACCCGCGGTTAACCGCAGCACTGTCGTCTTGCCGCTTCCGCTCGGGCCAAGGATCGAAACGATTCGGCCCTTCTCGACCATAAGGTCGACGTCGAGCAGAAAGTCGCTGTACTCTTTGCGCAGACCGTCAAGCGTGATCAACCAGATTACCTTTTCCGCGATCGATGTCGCGGCCCGAAGTCCGGTCGACCCAGAAAAATACGACCGAACAAATTCCGATGTAAATTACGCCGAGCGCGAGCGCCCGGTCGAATCCCCTGAAACCGATCAACCGGTAGATCGCGACCGGAAACGTCACGATGTTTCCACGACCGAGAGTGAAAACCGCGGTGAAGTCCGCGAGCGCGATCGCAACCGCATACGCGTACGCGTTCAAGAGCCCACGGGAGACGAGAGGAATCACGACGTCGCGAACCGCGGCGATGCGCGAGGCTCCGAGAGACCGCGCCGCGTCGGCGTACGAGTCAGGCAGCGCCGAAAGCGTCGTGTCCGCGATCCGAAACACGAACGGGAACCCGAGCACCGTCTGCGCGAGCACGACCAACACAATGTCCGGAACGATCCCCGCGAAAACAAGCCGCATCCCGATCGCGACCGTCACGATCGAGACGCACATCGGCGCGGTCACGAGCGCCTCGAGAACCGCGGTTCTCCTTCTTTTCAGAACGAACGCGGTCATGAGCGCGAGAGCGAACGTGACGGTGCCCGACACACCCGCGAGCGAAAGGCTCGTCGTGATGATCCGTGCGACGGGCGCGCCCGCGACCGACTCGGTCTCCCAATCCCGCGGTCCCGGCTGGAACAGCACGCGGAAGTTTCGCGTCGAGAAACCGTCGGGAGAACCGAACGCACGCGCGGTCATAGTCACGATCGGCCCGCCGAGAAAGACCAGAACCAGTACCCCGTACACGATGAGAAACCACCGCGCGTTCGACGCGGACAAAGGCCGCCGGCGCCGAACGACCGACCGGCCATGCCTCTCTGTTCGAAATACAACACGGTTCATCACGACGACCGCGCAGAGCGACACAATCAGTTGAAGCAGCGCGTACACCGAAGCCGTCGAGACGTCGAGCCGGACAAACATGCGGGAGTACGTCTCGACCTCGAGCGTCGTGTAACGGATGCCGCCGAACACCAGAACAACGCCGAAGCTAAAAAAACAGTAGATAAAAATCAACAAGAACGCGGTTCCGATCGACGGCAAAACGAGAGGAAACGCGACGCGTGCGAACACACCTCGAGACCGGCTCCCGAGCGTACGCGCGGAGTCGTAAAGCCGCGAGTCGATGCGCGACCAGCCGTCGGCGAGAATGCGGACGGCCAACGAGAAGTTGAAGAAAACGTGCGCGATCACGATCCCGACCGGATTGTACACGAGGTTCCAATCGGTCCCGAATAAACGGTTGATCAGGCCCGCCCGGCCGTAGAAACTGATCACGCAGATCACGACGACAATACTCGGGAGAACAAAAGGAACGATGCTGAGCGAGTAAAAGAGGCGCCGCCCGGGGAAGTGGTAGTGCGAAACGGCGTACGCGACGGGCACCGCGAGAACTACGGAGATACCCGCCGAGACGACCGCCTGAGAGACCGTGAAAGCGACGACCCTGCGCGTCGCGGGAGCGATCAGCGTTGCCAAGACCTTCGCGCCGTACGCCGAGTCGCTCCTGATCGCGCCAAAAAACACCGCACCTATCGGGAGAACGAGAATGGCACCGAGCACACCGACGACCGCAGCGATGGCCGCGATGGCCCGGAGATCCACTCCCCCGCGCGCAGGCCGGAGCGCTCTCATCTCATGATCGCTTCCCACCGCGCGAGCCAGTCTTCAAAATTTTCTGCGACGACGTCGGGCGGTAACACGACGGGTGAAGCCGCACGCGGATACGCGGTGAACGCCGCCGGAAGCTCGACGTCGTCTCGAACAGGGAACATGAACTGGTTCAACGGGATGAGCTCCTGGAACTCGCGCGACAGGATGAACTCGATCGCGCGTCGAGCGTTGAGTTCGTTCCGGGCACGATTCACCACACCCGCGACCTCGATCTGGAGGTACACCTCGTCGTCGAAGATCAACGGTCGATACCGGTCGGTATCTTCGTACTCGATGTGGTACGCGGGTGACGTGTCGTAGCTTACGACCATCGGCGCTTCACCCTGGACGTACAGCCCGTAGCCGTCGGTCCATCCACCCGTAACGGTCAGCACGTTCGGCCGCAACTGCCGCCAGAACTGTTCAAAACCGTCGTCTCCAAATACCGCGACCGTGAGCAGCAGGAAGTTTCGACCCGGGGACGAGGTCGCGGGGTTCAACATCACGATCGAGGACCGGAACCGTTCATCGGTGAGCTCGTCCCACGATCCCGGAGGATCCGGGAGGGCCGCCGAGTCGTAGTTCAGCGTAATACCGCCGTAATCGAACGGGACAACGCGAAATTGGTCGTCGACGATCAGATCCGCGTTGACCTCGT
The DNA here is from genome assembly GCA_003566875.1 of Spirochaetaceae bacterium. GTDB lineage: Bacteria > Spirochaetota > Spirochaetia > DSM-27196 > PXBQ01 > PXBQ01. The sequence continues at coordinate 3,426 of PXBQ01000360.1, forward strand.
CGGCAGCGTCGGGCCGGTACGGCACCGTAAGCCCGAGCTCGTACACGCGAGACAGATACGTCGCGTCGAGTCCGATCACGACGTCGGCTCGGGGGTTTTCCCGCTCGAGGTAGAGCTGGTTGAAGAGCGCGCCGGTGTCGGCGAGTCGCTGAAGATCGACGGTGACGCCGAACTCCTCGGCAAAGTGAGTCGTCAGCGCGTCGCGCAGAGCTCGCGGAAACGCATCGTACGTGTAAACGACGAGCGAATCGGTTTCGATACTCGCCGGCGACTGCGCGCCTTCGGACACGACATCCGTGTCTTCACCGCGTGAACACGCGCCAAGAACAAAGAGACCGAGCGCGATACCAAAAAGCAAACAAAAACGAAAATTGTGACGGATGATCATTGCACCTCCCTCCGCCGGCATTATCCGGATCAGGTTCTTCGGGTTTGTTCTCAGCCCTTCCCATGAAGAGCACCCCTTGAATTGTGAGACCAGTATACTAACGCCGGACCCGGCGCGTCAAGGCGTCAACGGCAGTCGAGCAGGGCTTTGCCGGTGATCGCGCCGTCGGTGAGCAGGCGATGCGCGTCGCGGACACGCTCGAGAGGAAGACGTGATCCGATGACCGGATCGATTATTCTCTCCGAGCAGAGGTTCAGAACCAAACGCACGTCTTCGGCGTTTTGGCGCACATTCCGCGGGTTCATCGAGTAGTACGAAAAACGTCTGCCGCGCGAGGCGACGAGCATCCGGGCTGCCGTACGAATAGTCCGCATCCCGTACCCGACGACGATTCCGCCGCGCCGAATTATCCGCCGCGATCGGAGCCAGTGTTCACCGCCGATCGGATCGAACACCGCGTCGATACCGTCGGGCTCGCTGCGTGACATCTCGACGACAAAGTCCGACGACCGATAGTCTATCGGAACCGCTCCGAGGCTTCGGACCGTTCCGTGTTTCCCCGCGGACGCGGTTCCGTACACCGCGCAACCGGCGATTCGCGCAAGCTGCGTCAACGCCGTTCCGACACCGCCGGCGGCGCTATGGACCAGGATACGCCAACCGCCGTGAACCCGCGCGATACGATGGAGAAGCTGGTGCGCCGCGACGTAACTCGAGACACAGCACACGGCCTTGTCGGAAGGAACACCTTCGGGAACGTGGGTCGCCGCGATTGCGTTCGCGGTGACGTACTGCGCGTACCCACCTGTTTGGGTTAGAACGACGACGCGGTCGCCGACCGAGAAACCGGAGTGACCGTTGACCGACGGACCTAACTCGGCGACGGTACCGACTACGTCCCACCCCGGCGTAAACGGCAGTTTCGGCGTCGCGACGTACTCGCCCCGCCGTATCAGGACATCCGAGTAGTTGATCCCGGCAAACTCGGTACGAATGAGAATCTCACCGATCGCGGGTCTCGGGACCGGGCAGGTCTGGACGTCGTACACGTCGAGCCCTCCGATACCGGTTTGGACGACGCGAAGCATTTCGCACACTCCCACGTTAATAACAACTAAAACACTCAGGAGTTGCGCGTTTTTATGCGTTTTTCTCGGTTTTTTTTACGATGACATTAGCGACCGGAAATATCGGCCGACGAGGTAATTCGACCATCCGAACACCGTCGTGAAGCGGACGATCTTCCGCACGTCTTTTCGTGTCATCTTCACGTCGTCGGTCGCGTCGTACGGATGCTCGCGCAGCAACCCGACGGTGCGCGCCGCGAACATCATCGGCCAGATGCACGCGAGCCGCACACGATGCACCGAACGGGGAACGGTGCGTACGTACTCGACGGCGGCGTCGAGGTGACGTTCGGCCTTGCGGATCATCCGAGCGACCACGCGGTCTGCAAGTTCGCGGTTCCGTGGTTCGAGAAAAGCTTTACGCGATAGGCCTTCCTGTTCGAGGTACACCTCGGGGATGTACGACCAGCCGCGTTCGGCGTCCTCGGCGATCCCGCGCAGGACGTTTACCGTCTGCAGCGCGAGTCCGGTCTCGCGCGCAAGGGGAATGAGACTCGACCGCACACGACGGACCGATCGCGAGTACCACGCGAATACCTCGGTCGCAAGGTACCCGACGCGCCCGGCAACCTCGTGCATGTAGTCGTCGAGGTCGGCTTCGTCGTGAAGGTACGGCCCACGCTTCACCCAACGCATCATACCGCGCGTTGTTTTCCGAACGTGGCCCACGACGACCGACTGCAGGCCGCGCGGAAGCGACCGAAATTCCGCGAGGATCTCCGGAGCGTACCATGCCGCGATCGCGTCGGTCTCGCAGCCGAGACACGGAGCGACCGCGTCGCGCCAGTCGTCCGGGAATCCGGCTCCCCCGAGGACTGCGTCCCACGTCGAGAGGAGGCCGATCTTCTCATCGCACTCGATCGACCGTGCGTCCTCGAAAAAATCGGAAACGCGGAGGAGAAGGTACGCAAGACATAACGCCTTCGCCGGCGCCTTCGGAAGAATCGAGATCGACAGGTAAAAAGTTCTGCTCGTTTCTTTCAACACGGACCACGGGTCGTACGACCGATAAATCAGATCGTCCTTTCTCCCCGGTCTCGTCCAGACGTCGGTACTCACGTCTCTACGATAGCACGGGACTCGAGTTTTCGTACAGAACCGGCGATTTTCCCGGAGCCGGGCACTTCACGAACACGGCCTGGCCGTTCAGATTGTGGATAATCACGCGGTCGGGCCGACCGTACTCCTCGTTCACGAGCGCGGTGACGCCTTCGCATCCCCAGAATCCGTAGTCGTCGAACACGACGATCCCGCCGACCGGCATCCGCGGCCACACCCACTCGAGGACGTCTCGTCCCGACTGGTACACATCGACATCGATGTGGCAGAAACAGTATCGCCGCGACGCGATCGAGTCGTCGGCCGCTTCGGGGAACACGCCCGGGACGATCCGGCAGTTCGTGAGCTCGAGCTCGGCGAGCAACGACGTCACGATCTCGACCGACGTGTCGGCGTGTTCACCACCTTTATAGTAGTCGTCCTTCGGTCCCGCTTTAACGACACCCGAAAAGGTGTCGGCGAGCACGACGGTTCGGCGGGTAGATCGAGCCGCGGCGGCGTCGCTTAACGCGGTTCGCGCGGCGAGAAGCGCACCGGTCCCGCCGCGCCATACGCCGACCTCGAGCACGTCGCCGCCGCGAGGGAGCGCCTGCTCGACGAGACGCCAGAGCGCGTGGCACCGGTAGACGTCAACCTTCGTGTTTTCCTTGATCCTGTCGTACACCGCGGAGAACTCGGTGTCGATCACCCACGGCGCGTAGTCGGAGACCGGAGTGAGAATCTCGTACCCCGGTGGATAGTTTTTTTTGCCCATTGCGTGTTTCGTATACCGAAACAGACCGGGTATTCAACCCGCTCGGGTGATCCTCGCCCGACGACCGGATTACCGAACGTGAGGGAGAAGATGAGTGATGTACGGCACCGCACCACCTTCGCGGAAGCCGGTGCGGAAAACAACCGACCCGGTAGAGTCGACGATCAAGACCGTCGGGTACCCCGTGACCTCGTGTACCGCCGCGAGCCGCCGATTCTCGGCGAGCTTTTCATCCGAGATCGGGCGCGTCCGCGGAAAGTCGATCAATACCGGAACAAGATACCGATCGAGAAACTCTTCGAACTGTCGCGTATCGAGCACTTCCGCGTGGAACCGCGCGCACCATCCGCACCAGTCGGAGCCCGCAAAGTACACGAATACGCTCTTATTCTCCTGCGCTGCCTGCTCGACCGCGTCGTCGATACTCGTCGACCAGTCGTATATGTCGGCGGAAACCGCCACGGCGGTCAGAGTGACAGCGACGATACACGCGACTTTTTTGATCCGGGAATAATCCATACAAATATTATAGTCTATTTCAGCGGAAGTGGAAATCAAAAAAACCCGGTTGCGGGCCGGGTGGTCACCGCCGGCGCGATTATGGCTGCGCGCGGATCGTGAATGCACGAAACTCCGCGGCACCGAGCGCCCGAAGCGAAACCTCGACCCCTTCGGTAATCCCGAACCACGTCTTGTACCGGATCTTGTCTTCGCCGTTGATCGCGACGGTCACATACTCGGTTACCGGCTCGTACAACACCTCGACGCGAAGGAAATCGGCGATATCGTCGACGATCATCGCATCGGCGACGCGGCCCATCGTCACGTCGTCGTCGGACTTGTAGAGCTGAAGATACGTCTTGTCGTTTCCGTGCGCCGCGGGATCCCGCGTGAGCCACACAAGGATCGAGTTTCCCATCCCGTATCCACGCGCGCGTACATCGGTGACCATGAAGTGCAAAC
>PXBQ01000037.1 GCA_003566875.1 Spirochaetaceae bacterium
AAAAAAAGTGCGGAGTACGACGATCATCGCGGTAAAGACCGAGACCGGTGTCGCGATGGCCGGCGATGGGCAGGTTACGCTCGGGAATACCGTGATGAAGGCGAACGCGCGCAAGGTCCGGACAATCTACGACGGGAAGGTTCTCGTCGGATTTGCCGGCGCTACCGCGGACGCGTTTACTCTGTTCGAGCGGTTTGAGGCGAAGGTCAAAGAGTACGCGGGAGATATAACGCGCGCCGCGGTGGAACTCGCGAAAGACTGGAGAATGGATCGAGCGCTACGCCGGCTCGAAGCGATGGTCCTCGTCGCCGACGCCGCCAAAATCCTGCTGATCTCCGGGACCGGTGACGTTATCGAGCCCGATTCGGGGGTGATCGCGATCGGTTCCGGAGGGAGTTACGCGTACGCTGCGGCGCTCGCGTACATGGAGTCGTCGACGTTATCGGCGCGCGAGATCGCGACCAAGTCGCTCAAGATTGCAGCAGGAATCTGTATCTACACCAACTCGGAAATAATTGTGGAGGAACTGGGATGAGAGTTACGTTTGATGATCTCACTCCGAAAGAAATAGTCGCTGAGCTCGACAAGTTCATAATCGGCCAGAATAAGGCGAAAAAGGCGGTTGCGATCGCGCTCCGAAACCGGACGCGACGACAGAAACTGCCCGCTGAGCTGCGCGACGAGGTCGCGCCGAAGAACATTATCATGATTGGTCCAACCGGTGTCGGAAAAACCGAGATAGCCAGGCGGCTCGCACGGTTGACCGGTGCGCCGTTCATTAAAGTCGAGGCGACGAAGTACACCGAAGTCGGGTACGTCGGGCGCGACGTCGAATCGATGGTGCGCGACCTGGTTTCGGTTTCCATCTCGATGGTGAAAGCCGAGTTGCAAGAGGAAGTGAAAGAAGAAGCCGAGGCACGAACCGAGGAGCAGCTTCTCGACCTTCTGCTCCCGGGCGTCAAGAAGCCGGAATCGGCATCGACGTCCGGACAGACGCCGAACGAACGGGTGGTGTCTCCGACGACAGCCGATGCGGCAGGCGAGTCGCCGAACTCGACGCGCGAGAAGTTCCGTCAGCGACTGCGCGACGGGAAGCTCGAGGACAAAGAGGTTGAGGTGAGCGTTACCAAGAGCGCGTTCCCGGCGATCGAGATTTTCTCAGGGACAAGCTTCGAGGAAATGGACGTCAATCTCGGCAATATCGGGAACCTTCTCGGCGGCGGAAAGAAAAAGAAGAAGCGGACAACCGTCGAGAATGCGCGGCAGATTATTTTGCAGGACGAGATGGACAAACTGGTGGATACGGACCGCGTTTCGGAGATTGCGCGCCGTCGTGTCGAAGAGATGGGCATTATCTTCATCGACGAGATCGACAAGATCGCATCGAAAGAGAACAAATCGGGCGTCGACGTGAGTCGGGAAGGCGTACAACGCGACATTCTTCCGATCGTCGAAGGCAGCCAGGTGAACACGAAGCACGGCATGGTCGATACGTCCCACATTCTCTTCGTCGCCGCCGGCGCGTTTCACTCGAGCAAGCCGAGCGATCTCATCCCGGAGCTTCAGGGTCGCTTTCCGATTCGCGTCGAACTCGAAGCGCTCAACGCCGAAGATTTCGTCAAGATCCTCACGCAGCCACAGAACGCGCTGATTCGCCAGTACTGCGCGCTGCTCAAGACGGAGGATGTTACGCTCGAGTTCGACGCCGATGCGATCAACGAGCTGTCGCGGATCGCAGCCGACGTGAACTCGAGGACCGAGAATATCGGCGCGCGTCGGCTTCACACGATCATGGAGCTCTTGCTCGAGGAAATCTCGTTCGACGCGCCGGATCTCGCGGGGCGTACGATCCCGATCACGCGCGAGTACGTGCTCGAGAGGCTCGAGGATATTGTCGAGGATCAGGATCTCACTCGATATATCCTGTAGGCGGAACGAGTGGGAACGATGACGCGTGGCTGCGCGATTGCGGTTAATGAACGATCGATCGACGCCGATTATTTAAGGCGGGGGGAGTTATGTTTTTAGGTACCGGTTTCGGAAAGAACCTCGATATTCTCCATCGGACGCTCGACGCAACAACCTTGAGGCATTCGGTGCTCGCGAACAACATAGCGAACGCCGACACGCCGAACTTCAAGCGCACGGTTGTGAACTTCGAGTCTGCGCTCGGCGACGCGCTCGCGTCCGAACGACCTCCACGGTTTGAGGCGGCGCGATCGCATCCCCGGCACATATCGTTCCATAAAAAGGTGAGCTACACCGACGTCCGCCCGCGCAGGGTGTTGGATTTTCTCACCGAGACAAAAAATAACGGGAACAACGTCGATATCGAGGAAGAATCGATGAACCTGTTGAATAACCAGATGATGTACCAGTTCATGTCGCGTTCGGTCGCCGACCAGTTCAGCCGCATGAACATCGTCTTGCGAGGATAAGGGGTCGAGTATGGGAATGTTTTCGAGTATCAACACGGCCGCAAGCGGACTCACCGCGCAACGGCTCAGGCAAGACGTAATCGCCGATAACATCGCGAACGCCTCGACGACCCGAACGACCGAGGGCGGCGTGTACCGGCGCAGTCGTGTCATCGTGCGACCTCGCGTCGAGACTCCGTACTGGCGGACTCCTTTCCTGCCCGCGGCGCTCGACAACGGTGTCGGACAAGGCGTGCGTGTCGTCGACGTCCAGAAGGATATGGACTCCGAGACGCGGCTCGTGTACGACCCGACACATCCCGACGCGATCAAGCAGGGGCCGCGCGCGGGGTACGTCGAGTATCCAAACGTGAACATAGTGAACGAAATGGTCGATCTTATCTCGGCCTCGCGCTCGTACGAGGCGAACGCTATGGTGATCGACGGAGCAAAGTCGATGTTCCAGCGTGCGCTCGAGATAGGGAGGTAATCGAAATGAATTTGTGGGGACCCGAAACTACGCACGGTGATGTTTTTCGTCTTGTTCGGACCGATCCACGGCACATGCCCGGGAAGTTTGAGCAGCCGACCGATACAGCGGTCCGGGATTTCAGCGGAATGCTGCTCGACTCGTTGCAGGAAGTCAGCCGCCTCGAAAACGAGCATCAAGAACTTTCGGTCCGGTCGATCATCGATCCGGACTCGGTGAATCCGCACGACGTCACGATAGCGTCTGCGAAGGCAACTCTGGCGCTGAACATCACGAAAAACGTCGTCGACGGGGTGGTCCGTGCGTACCGCGACATCGTGAACGTACGATAGTACGATAGGCCGAGCGTCACACGGCGCAGAGGCCTCTAACCGGGACGCTCGACGTCCCGGCCGTGGGTAGTACCGCGTTTATCCTTGGGAGGGGACATGAACGAGTGGTTACAAAAAGTCCGGAGCCAGATCCAGACGGTCTGGGGCAAATGGAAGCCGGCGCAAAAAATAACGTTTATAGGAATAATCGGAGCCGGGATCCTCGGTATCGTGCTGCTGTTCGTGTTCAGCGCGGCCCCGACGATGACGCCCGTGTTGTCGCGCCCGGTCCGCGACGAGGCTCTGCTCGACCGAATCGCCACTCGTCTCGATCAGGAAGGTATCGAGTACCAGATTACCGCAGATAGCCGGGTGATGGTGGGGGATCAACAGCTCGCGCAGCGGGCGCGTGCGATTCTTACGCGCGAGGATCTTCTCCCCCCTGAAACCGATCCGTGGGAGCTGTTCGATATCGACAGATGGACCCAGACCGATTTCGAACGCAACGTGAACCTGCGGCGCTCGATCACGCGTCAACTCGAGCAGCACATCACGGCGATCGAAGACGTCGATGCGGCGAGCGTGACGCTCGTGCTCCCCGAGCGCACCTTGTTTGCCGACGATCAGTATCCGGTCACCGCTTCGGTAATCCTGACGCCGAAACCCGGAAGCGACATCCGCGAAAACAGACGAAAGATCGAAGGTATCGAGAAGCTGATTCAGTTTGCGGTCGAAGGGCTCCGGAGCGAAAACATCACGGTGACCGATCGTACCGGTGTCGTGTTGAACGATTTTGTGAATCTCGCGGAGTTCGATCGGCTCGAGCTCACACGGCGCGAACTTCAGATCCAGCGCGATCTCGAACGTGAGAAAATCCGCGCGATAACGACCGCACTTGGTGGTGTTTTTGGCGCCGATCGTGTTCGTGTGTTCAACTTCGACGTCGATCTCGACATGGGCAAACGAACCGAGGAAACGACGGAACACTTCCCGATAGTTACGCGACCGAACAACCCGCGAACTCCGTTCGACGACTCCGAGTTCGTTCTTTCGATTCCGCTTTCGGTGGAGTCCGTCGAAGAGCGGTACGAGGGGACGGGGTTCAACCCGCAAGGGCCTCCGGGGCAGGAAGGGCAAACGCCACCCGCGTACCGGGATCTCGACGGCGTTGTCGGGAACTGGTCGAACATCCAGAGCCGCGTGAATAACGAAATCAATACGCGGCTGATTGTCGAAGAGAAAAGCCCAAGCGTCCGACGAATCTCAGGGTCGGTCGCGATTGATGGCGTCTGGCGGCGCGTGTATAATGACCGTGGAGAGCTTGAGATGAACCCGGACGGTTCGATCGTTCGGGAGTACGTTCCGGTTAGCGCCGAGGATCTGGCGATCGCGCAAGCGCTCGTCGAGAGCGCCGTCGGGTACAACAGGGACCGAGGCGACACGATAAACGTGCGGCATTTGCAGTTCGACCGGTCGGGTCAACACTCCGTCGAGGACGACCTTTATCGTCGGCGACGGCAGATTCAGTTGATCGTGTTATACTCGCTTATCGGCATCGCGGTTCTGCTCGTATCGTTCATCGCGTTCCGGCTGATCGCGCGTGAGATCGAGCGTCGACGACGGCTCCGCGAAGAGGAACTCGCGCGTCAACATCAGGCGATGCGCGAGGCGGCGCTCAGGAGTGCCGAGGAAGAGAGTTCCGAGGTCGAGATGTCGGTCGAAGACAGGGCAAGAATGGAACTGCAGGAGAATGCGATCAACCTTGCGCGTGAACGCCCCGAGGATGTCGCTCAGCTCATCCGGACCTGGTTGAGGGAGGAGTGAGATGGCGAAAGCAACAACGACCGCCGCGCCGGCGGTCCAGGGAACAAAAAAATCCGGAGCTCACCGAAAGGAAATGACCGGTCGCCAGAAGGCGGCCGTGTTTCTCATGACGCTCGGCTCCGATATCTCGAGTGAAATATACAAACATCTACGCGAGGACGAGATCGAGTCGTTGACGTTCGAGATCGCACGGATGGAAACGGTCGACTCGGAAGACCGCGATAAAGTCTTGATGGAATTCCAGGAGCTCATGATGGCTCAGGATTTCATTACGACCGGTGGTATCGACTTCGCGCGCGAGCTACTCGAAAAGTCGCTTGGCTCGCAAAAGGCGGTTGACATCATCAACCGGCTGACGTCGAGCCTGCAGGTGCGACCGTTCGACTTTATCCGACGGACCGACCCGACTCATCTCCTGAACTTTATCCAGACCGAGTATCCGCAGACGATTGCCTTGATCCTCGCGTATCTCGAGCCTGAAAAAGCGTCCGTTATCCTGTCGAGCCTGCCGCACGAGATTCAGTCCGACGTCGCGAAACGTGTCGCGACGATGGACCGGACCTCACCCGAGGTTCTGCGCGAAGTCGAACGTGTGCTCGAGAAGAAACTCTCGACTCTATCGTCTGAGGACTACACGTCGGCGGGTGGCGTCGAGAGCATCGTCGAGATTCTGAACCGCGTCGATCGCACGACCGAGAAAACGATCATCGAGACGCTCGAGGAAGAAGACCCGGAACTCGCCGAAGAGATCAAGAAGCGAATGTTCGTGTTCGAAGATATCGTCATGCTCGACGATCGTGCGATCCAGAAGGTAATGCGCGAAGTGGACCAACAGGAACTCGCGAAGGCGCTCAGATCGGTCGATACGGAAGTACAAGACAAGATATTCCGCAACATGTCGAAGCGCGCGGCGACGCTACTCAAAGAAGACATGGAGTACATGGGGCCAATCCGCATGAAGGACGTCGAGGAGTCGCAGCAGAAGATTGTCTCGATCATACGAAAGCTCGAGGAACAGGGCGAAATCGTCGTCGCTCGAGCGGGCGACGACGAGCTTGTCGTGTAGGGGTAGATAGTGGCGAAGAACGTTTTTCGTTTCGGCGAGACCACTCGGGTCGACCGAAAGGTTTTCATCCCGGCTCCTGAAGACTTTGTGCCCGAAGCGGCGGCGGTCGACGTGATCGAACCCGAAGAGTATACCGGGCCGACCGCGGACGATCTCAGGCGCGAAGCCGAGTTATTCAGGGAAAGGTGGGACGCCGAACGCGAAGCGATGATCGAGGAAGCGCGAGGCGAGGCCGAGCGCATCGTCAAGGAAGCGGAGACTCAGGCGTTCGAGGAAGTGCGGAAGAAGTCCGAACAGGCTCAACGGACAAAGGCCGACGCTGAAGCCGAAGCGCGGAAGATAATCGAAGACGCCGAGGGAAACGCGGAACGTATCGTCGAAGAAGCCGACGGAAAAGCCGCTGCCATCGAACGCGACGCGTTCGAGCGTGGGCGCAAAGACGGCGAGGACGCGGGCTTTCAGTCCGGTCAGGCCGAGGTGAACCGGCTCATCGAGCGGATGCACGTGATCATTAACAAGGCGATCGAACGTCGGAACGAGATCATCGAGGAGTCGGAGTCGCAGGTCATTCACCTCGTGCTCGCGATCGCGACCAAGGTTGTAAAGGTGATCTCGGAAAACCAGAAGAACATCGTCGTGAATAACATTGTTCAGTCGCTTCGGAAGCTGCAGGCGAAGTCCGACGTGATTATTCGCGTCAATCTGGCCGATCTGAAACTCGCGACCGAGCACACGGAGAATATCCTGGAGGCCGCGGAAAAAGCGCGGAACATCTCCGTCGTCGAAGACACAACGGTCGACCCGGGCGGCTGTATCATCGAGACCGACTTCGGCGAGATCGACGCGCGCATCGCGTCGCAGCTGCGCGAAATCGAGGACAAGATCCTCGAGATCACGCCGATCCGGACGCGGCCTAAACTACCGAGCGATTGATCGCCGACGATCGATCGACCGGCCCGAGGGAGGGTGGGCCAACATGGGATTTTTCGACAAATATACCGCGGTCATCGAGAAAACCGAAACAATCAAGCATATCGGGCGGGTGCGTCGCGTACGCGGCATGATGATCGAGAGTTTTGGTCCTCAGGCGGTCGTCGGTGAACTCTGCCATATTCAACTTTCTGATCGTTCGATCTCGGCGGAGGTTGTCGGGATCGACGGGCGGACCGTTCAACTCATGGCATTTGAACCGACCGACGGTATCACGGTCGAGTGTCCGGTTGTCGCGACGGCCGAGTACCTCTCCGTTCCTGTTTCGCGTAAGCTGCTCGGGCGTGTCCTGAACGCGCTCGGGAAACCGATCGACGGTCGCGGTGAGATCGGCTCGGCGATTCACTACCCGGTCCTGAATCCTGCTCCCGACGTGCTTGAGCGACTTCCGATCAGGTCTCAGGTCACAACCGGGATTCGCGCTATCGACGGGCTGATTCCGGCCGGAAACGGACAAAGACTCGGGGTTTTTTCCGGGAGCGGCGTCGGGAAGTCGACCGTACTCGGAATGATCGCGCGGAACACGTCGGCCGACGTGAACGTGATCGCGTTGATCGGAGAGCGCGGACGTGAGGTCCGCGAGTTCATC
>PXBQ01000199.1 GCA_003566875.1 Spirochaetaceae bacterium
CACGCCGGCATCGAAGACGGAAGAGCATCGTGCCGAGCGACGTTTCCTCTATTGTCCGTTTAACGGCATCAAAAATGTCCTCGTCGTCTGTAACGTCCGCGACGAGCTCCGTCACTGAGCCGAATCGTTTTTTCCCCTTCATTTTTGATTCCCCCGGATGGATAAAACCCGCGGTAATCGACCGTGGTGACGTGCCGTCCGACAGCGCTTCGAGGTAACGGTTCAGGTTTGCCATAATAGCCCGGAATTCATCCGGAGACTTTTTTCCGAACTGTTTGAGCTTCGTTTTTGCGTTACCCGCGTAGTCGATCCCCCACTTGCTCATAATATATTCCAAATTGGAATATTACGCAACATTCCGCAGTCGAGTTTTGTTTTTTCCCGGACGGTCGATATCATGTTCTGCTCTCCTCGTCTCGCTGATTCCAGCAGAGGTTTTCCCGGGAAGTATTACCGGATTACAAAGCGGACGCTTTCGCTATCCACTACGCTCGAATTTTCCCTCATGCTTCACGATGCCGGAGTTTCGCCGCGATTCACGTCTTTTTTCAGGCTTCGTAACAATCCCGACTCGTCACGAAAAAAAAAATACGGTAGAGTACCGTATGATCAAAAAATTTGGCGACGGACGCGACTGGTTTTTCGAGAAGAAGCTCGGGATGTTCGTACACTGGGGGCTGTACGCAATTCCCGCGTGGCACGAGCAGATCCTCTGGCGATCGGAGTACCCCCGGAAGCGATACGAGAGGCTCGTCGAAGAGTTCAACCCGACGCGGTTCGATCCGGATGCGTGGATCGACGCGATGCAGGCGGCCGGGATGGAGTTCATCTGCTTCACGACGAAGCACCACGACGGGTTCTGTATGTGGGACACCAAGTACACCGAGTACAACGTGATGAACACGCCGTACGGCAAGGACGTTCTCGCGATGCTCGCCGAGGCGTGCACAAGACGCGGCGTGAAGCTCGGGCTGTACTACTCTCTGCCCGACTGGCACCATCCGAACTACCCGAACATCGGGCGGCACCACGAGATGTTCGGGCCGCGCGCGGGTGATCGGCCCGACGAGCGCGCGTATCTCGAGTTTGTGCGCGGTCAGCTCGACGAGCTGCTGACGAAGTACGGGCCGATCTGTCAGTTCTTCTGGGACGTTAACGTCGCGGAGTTCGCAGACCCGAGCTTTAACGAGACGATTCGCCGGCTCCAGAGCGACGCGGTGATCAACGACCGCGGCCCGAGCGACGGGGATTTCTCGACGCCCGAACGCGAGATACCCGCAGGAAAAGAGTTCTCCCGGCCGACGCAGGCGTGTCAGGCGATGGGGCGCGAGAGTTGGGGCTTCCGGGAAGACGAGGACTACTACTCGGTGCCGTTCCTCGCGAAGAGCATCTCGACGATCCTCGCGATGGGCGGGAGTTATCTGCTGAACGTCGGTCCCAAGGCGGACGGGACTCTCGCGGACGAGAACGTCGCGGCGCTCGCGCGGCTCGGCGACTGGTACCGGCGCGTTCGTGAGGCGTTCGACGGCACGGTTCCGTGCTCCTCGATGATCGGCACCGGAGCGACGATGCGGATCCGGTACGAAGACGTCTTCCTGACGCGACGCGGCAACACGTTCTACGCGCTCTGCCCGGGCGGACTCGAGACCGGCACGATCGTGCTCCCGGGGTTCGAGAAAGCGCCGCGCAGCGCGAAGCTACTGAACGACGGCCGGTCGCTGCGACCGGTGATCGACTCCCTTCCGTGGCGGTGGAAGGACAAACCGTGCCTCTGCATCCGCGGCCTGCCGGTCGATGAGATCACCGGCGAGGTCCTCGTCGTGCGGTTCGAGATGGACGAGAAGGCTGTCGAGTAAGCGCAATGCTGTTTCATCGAACGTGTTGACACCTCGGTTGGGACAAAGTAGGTTGAGGCATAGTGCAACAGGCCATGAAAAATTCGCTGTATGACCAGTACGACGGGCCGGTCGTACAAGTCAAGGCGGTGACACGCACGTATCGCAACGGTGGGGACGTCGTGCACGCCGTTCGGGATATCTCGGTCGAGGTTCCCGCCTCGACTATGGTGTTGGTACAAGGGAAATCCGGATCCGGGAAAACGACGCTCCTGAACCTGATGGGTGGACTCGAACGCCCGAGTTCCGGCTCGGTCGTGTACAAAGGGCGCGAGTTCTCGCGGTACACGCGGCGGCAGACGACCGTGTGGCGCCGCACCGAGGCCGGTTTTGTGTTTCAGTCGTTCGCATTACTGCCCGGGTTAACCGCGATGGAAAACGTCGATCTCGCGGCGCGCATCGCGGGGGTCGGGCCGCGCGAGGCGACGCGGCGCGCCGAGTACTATCTGCACGCGCTCGGGCTCACCGCGCGCGCGAGTCACCGCGTCTCCGAGTTGAGCGGTGGAGAGCAACAGCGCGTCGCGGTCGCGCGGGGACTCGTGACCGAACCGAAGATTCTGTTTGCCGACGAACCGACCGGCGAACTTGACCACGCGTTGAGTCGCCGCGTCATGGATATTCTGCGCGCGGTCGTCGACGAGAAAAAGACGACGATCTGCCTCACCAGCCATGATCCCGCCGTCATAGCGTACGCGGATATCGTCTGGACGCTCTCCGACGGCGCGATCACGTCTATGCAATCGAAGAGCCGAGATGGCCGCGAGGGGAGTTCTGAATGAAGGCTCGTGAGCGAGATTTCCGCGGAGGCGCCGCGCTGCGCCTCGTGTCGGTATTCGTTGTGATCCTGGTTTTTTCCGCCGCGTGCGGTTTTTTGCCCGAGGAAGAGGAGTACGTCGTCCCGGCGCTACCCGAACCACCCCGTGTCGCCGCGGTCGTGACGTACCCGGTCGAACGCGAGGACATCTTCGACGTGATCGAAGGAACCGCGCGCGTCTCACCGGTACGCGAAACGATGCTGTACTTCGAGGCGAACGGACGCGTCCAGTCGCTCTCGGTCCAGCCGAACCAACGTGTCCGCCGTGGTGAAGTCCTCGCGCGGCTCGAGATCGACTCGATCCTCCACAACCTCAGACTCGCCGAGATCGATCTCAAGATCGCCGAGGCGAATCTCGAGAAGATGGACGTCGCAGGGACTGTTCCGATAGACAGGAGAATTCAGCAACTCGTCGTCGAGCGGCAGACGACCGTCGTCGAGCGCCATCGGTCTCAGATCGACAGGGCGACGATTCGCGCACCGCACGACGGTGTCGTACGCCGCGTGCAGATTCAGGTCGCCGACACCGTTCGCGAGCACGAGCCGGTGATCGAGATAGCGGATCCCGATGAAGTCGAGCTTCAGATGACCGTGTCGGAGGACAACTACCGCGCGATCGACGCGCTGATGGAAGCCGAGGTCCAGGTCGAGCGCGAACGCTGGGAACCGGTCGAGATCACGCGTACGACGCATCTGAATCCACGCTTTGACTCCTCGGTCCGCCGCGAGCAGTTCATCGTGCATTTTTCGATGCCGGAGAGTGGACACCTCTTGCGACCGTTCTCGCAACACGCGATGCGTGTGTACAAAGCCCGCCAGGAAGATGCGCTCGTAATACCGTCCGCGGCTCTTCGCGAGTTTCGTGGCCGCGAGTATGTGCGCGTGTTGGACGGGGATATGCGCCGTGAAGTCGACGTACGCGTCGGAATTCGAAGCGCCACACGCGTGGAGATCGTCGAAGGCCTTTCCGAAGACGACGTCGTGATCGGGAGATAAACGTGTTCGTCTTCACGGTTCTCTGGATCACCGTCAAGCGGATCTTCCATAACTGGCGCGTCGTGATCGGTCTGTTCTTTGGCCTGGTTCTTGCGGCCGGGATTATCAGTTCGATTCCGATCTACTCGTCAGGCAGTCTACATCGGAGTTTCATCGAAGGATGGACCGAGCGCCGAACCGGGCGTCCCCCGTTTGCTCTCATCACCGTTCAGTCGAACGAGCGATACCGGTACGACGTCATGAAGAGTCACGTCGACGCGACGCGCGAAACGCTTCTCTCAAACATACGCCGCGCCGTCGGGTACGATCCCGAGTTGACGAGTGAGTTTGTTAGCCTCGGTTCCAACTCGGTTCTTGCGCAAGGTGATCTCGATCGGACATTGACATCGCCCCGCGGTGAGATCGCGGCTCTGAGCAACCTGACCGACGTTTCCGAGATCATCGCCGGCCGGTGGTTCGAGGATCGTGACGACGGAGTATTCGAGGTCGTCGTCGACGAACTCACGTACAATCAGAACGAACTCTCGCTCGGGCAGCGGCTCACGTACTGGTACCCGAACATGAGCGAGATCCAAGGGCTCGAGGGAACCGACGACTTCGTCTTCGTCGAGGTCGTCGTAACCGGGGTGTTTCGCGCGAAGCCCGGAACGACGATGGCCGAGTGGATCTACCCGCCGCCTTTTTTCGACCGGCTGTTCGCGCGGCCCGAGGACGTACACGACCGCCTGATCGGCGCACACCGACTGCGGCCGCGCACGTTCGATATGTTGTGGGTTTTTGATCACCGGAAGTTGTTTGTGAACCAGTTGCCAAACGTCATCGCGCGTCTCGAGGAGGCCGAGGAGCGAGGCACCGAAGCTGCGCCGCCGATTCGGCTCTGGCACCATCCGTTGAGCTACCTCAGGGAGTTTGACGAAAAACGCGAGACAGTTTCCCTCTTCCTGACGACCTTAAGTATCCCGATTGTCGGTATGGTCCTGTACTATATCGCGTTGATGGCGGGTGTATCGGTCGAACACCGAAAAAAAGAGATCGCGGTGCTTCGGAGTCGAGGAAGCGGACGATCTCAGATCCTGCTGAGCTTTTTGCTCGAGTGGGTACTGCTCGGCGCCGTGGCCGTCATAATCGGACCGTACGTCGGATCGTTCCTGGCGCGAGCGATGGGCTCGACAACGGGATTCCTGGAGTTTGTCGGCCGACGCGGGATTCCTGCCGCGGTCGACCTGCGCGCGTACGCGCACTCCGCTCTCGCCGCGGCGCTCGCGATCATCGCCGGGATGATACCGGTTTTTGGAGCCGTGCGGTACAGCGTCGTGACGTATACCGTCGCGCGTGACCGGCGTCCGCGCGTTTCGGCGTGGCATCGTTTCTTTATCGACATCGTGATCCTCGCCGTCGCGGTGTTCGGGTACAGCAGGATGACGTGGGAAAGCAGTATCGTCCTGGTCGACGAGCAGCTTCCGGCCGATCCGTTGTTGTTTTTTGTTCCGGTGCTGTTCATCATCGGAGGTGGGCTTTTCGTGCTGCGCGTCTACCCGCTCATCATGAACGTCCTGCGAGCGATCACCGCGAAATTCCCGGGCGTCGTATGGCAGATGACGTTCCGTCGATTGAGCCGGAATGCGGGTGAGTACGTTCCGGTCATGCTGCTATTGATAGTGACCGTCTCACTTGGGATATACTCGGCGGTAACCGCGCGAACTCTCCGGCTGAATTTCGAGGACACCGTGCGGTACATGGTGGGCGCGGACATAGCGACCACCGAGGACTGGCATCCGCCCGACGCCTCGGGTGGGCCTGCCTCCGGTACCGTGCCCGTCGCGTCGGAGCCTCCATTCTACCGGCGCGAGCAAATCGAGGGAATCGAGTCCGCGGCGCGCGTCTTGCGCGGACGCGTCCAACTGCGGCCGCCGGAAGGGTACGCGAGCGGTCGAACTGTAGCGATGATGGCGATCGAACCGTACGAGTTCTCGCGGACTGCGTGGTTCCGGCGTGATCTCGCGACCGCGCACTTTGTCGACTACCTGTCGCTGCTTTCACGGCACCCGGAAGGAGTGATCCTCGACACCGTGCAGTTCCGCGCCGGTGGTTATTCGCTCGGCGACCGGATAACTGTTATCCATAATGACCAACAAATCCCGGCGTACGTCGCGGGACACGTCGATTTCTGGCCCACTTTGAACCCATTTTCGACGCCGTTCGCGATAATGAACCTCCTTCACGTACAGGACTACACCGCTCTCGAGCCGTACGGCGTGTGGTATCGGACGAACGACAGTTTTCTCGCGTCGGACCTTGTCGATTCACTGGTCGGAATGGGCGTGTACGTCACGCGCATCGTCGACGCGGAAGCCGAGCTCGTCGAACAGCGGCGCGAACCGTACCGGATGGGTTTTTTCGGTATGCTCTCGATGGGTTTTTTGGCCGCTCTCGTTGTTTCGGTTCTCGGTTTCTTCATATACACGTTCTTCTCGATCCGTTCGCGGTTAGTTCAGTTCGGCGCGCTTCGCGCGATGGGATTCTCCTCGTTTCAACTCATCGTGGTGCTCGCGATGGAACTGATCTCGACGATCGGCGTTTCACTCGGCATCGGCGTCGGTACCGGTGTGGTAATTTCGCGGGTTTTCCTTCCTTTTATCCGCGAACGCGCGGCGGAGCTGATCTCGGTTCCTCCTTTCATCATCGTCGCGCGGAACGCGGACGTGTACGGCATCCTCGGCGTGCTCGGTGTGTTGTTTTTTGTCGCGCTCGTCGCGCTGACGGCGATCATCGCGCGTCTCCGGTTGACGCGCGCGATCAAGCTCGGCGAGGAGGTGTAGAGTGTCTACCGAGCATCGACCCGACGGTCCGTTTATCGTGTGCGAGAACCTCGTGAAGATTCACAAGATCGACGAGATCGAGGTCGTCGCGCTTCAGGGCCTCGACCTCACGGTCGACCGCGGCGAGATGATGGCGATTATCGGACCGAGCGGGAGTGGAAAGTCGAGTCTGTTAAACGTGCTCGGAGGTCTCGACGCGCCGTCGGCCGGAAAGGCGATCGTGTCCGGTGTGGACTTGATCCGGCTTTCGGACTCCGACCGGATCACGTACCGTCGGACGATGGTGGGGTTTGTGTGGCAGAATGTGAGCAGGAACCTCGTGCCGTACCTGACCGCGCTCGAGAACGTTCAACTCCCGATGATTCTCGACGGCAAGAACAATCGTGAGCGCGCGCGCGAACTTCTGCGGCTCGTCGGTCTTGAAAAACGTATGTCGCACCGGCCCGCGCGAATGTCGGGAGGCGAGCAGCAGCGCGTCGCGGTCGCGATCGCGCTCGCGAACGAACCGTCGGTTCTGCTCGCCGACGAACCGACCGGATCTCTTGACGGTGAAAACGCGACGCGGCTCCTGCGCGTGCTCGACGACGTGCGGAAGAACCTCGGCGTGACCGTGATCATCGTGACGCACGATCGATCGATGGCGCGCACGGTAGACCGGTACGTCGAGATCCGCGACGGCAAGACCAGCAGCGAGGCCGTGCGGATCAGCGACGAACTGCTCTCTTCGGGGCCGTCCACCGGGCAGGCCACTCTGGACAGCCTCGCGGCGATAGCAGACAGCGAAGACACCGGCGACGCAGAGCACGGCGACGGTTCGGCGCGGACCGAATCCACCGAACCCGCGTCGCACGACCACTACGTGCTTCTCGACTCGGCGGGACGGCTTCAAATACCGCAGGAGATACGCGACACGTACGGGATCACGCGCCGCGTACGTCTCGTCGATGAAGGCGAACGAATCGTGATCTATGCTCCCGACGAGAAAAAAAACGGGAAACCGAAGTGAGGCCAAGCCGGGCCGACCGGCCGACCGCGACCGGTCAGCGCGCCCACCGTTCGCGCAGGTACTCGAAGTACAAAATTGCGTTTTCCACCGGAACGTTGC
>PXBQ01000496.1 GCA_003566875.1 Spirochaetaceae bacterium
CCCCCGCCGAGATCGAAGATTTTGTGAAAGACGCCGGATGGAGTATTCGGCCTTCTGAGACCGCTGCGATCCTGCGCTCGAGCAACGGGAAACGACTCTCCGCGTTCCACTCGATCTGCCTCTTGATCGGTCGGCACGCGCAGTTCGCCGACGGAGCGCCCATACTCCACGTGATCGAGAATCTCGAGCGCGAGCCGCTTTTCGCATTGTACGCGGGGTTTCTTCTCGACGGATTGGCATCGCTCGACGAGTACTACACCATCCTTGAGCCGTGCGGCGTCGATCCGAGTTACGCTCCCGAGATCCTCAAAGAGCTCGCGACGCTCGGCTTGATCCCCGACGAGACACTTTACACGCCGACCGACCTTAGCCTGATTGGCGACGTTAAACGGCTGCTCGGCCCGGATTCGGGGAACGTCGAACTCTCGGTCGTACGGTTCGCCGAACAGCGAGTAGCCCGAGGTGGTCCGAAAACCCGGTGGTTCGGTATTCTCGAGCAGTTCGGGTCGATCGAGCGGACGATGCGCGTGTTCCGTGCCGTGATCGATCGATCACTCGACCGCGGTGACCTCGCAACCGCACGCGAACTGTTGTATCACCGGATACCGTTCGGTGACCGGGCCGTTCGCCCATCCGAGATCGCAATTTTAGAGAGCATTCTGTTCACAGGACGACTCAGACTGGCTTTGGTTACCGGTGAAACCGCGACCGCGCGGCGTATCATCTCCGCGTGGGACAGCGAGTCGATCGGCACGCCGTCGACGTACGGCGATGTCGCTCTCGCGCAGGCGCGGTACCGCGCCGCGATCGGAGATTATCGTGAAGCCGCGGCGACCGCAAAACGGTCGATTATGGCGTTCCAGGACCAGGACGACCCGCGCGGCGTTTCGACCGCGTACATCGAGTTCGCACGGATTCTTCTCGCGTCCGAGAACGTTACCGATGCACGCGAGTACTTCGCGATCGCCGCGACCGAGGCTCACAGAACCGGAGATCCGTGGCCGGTCCTCCGCGCGGCATTCTTCGAGTACGTCGGTGACTTTCTCTACGGTGATTACTCTCAAGCGCTCGCGCGCGCCGAGCGGTGTATCGCGGACGCAGACGAGATCGGAGCGCGCGAATACTCGATGTACTCTTCCTTTGTTCACGGCCGGATCTTCTTCGAACTCGGCTTGTACGACGAGGCGCTCGACACGTTCAGCCGCGTCGCCGCGATCGGTCGCGCGTACGGCCGAAGCGATGTGTGCCTGGTCGGCCGGACGTGGGTCGCGCGAACGCACGCGTACCGTGGTGAGTTCGACGCGGCACAGGCGCTGCTCGAAACGATCGTGCCGTCGTTCGCGAGCACTGTGTTCCGGGGCGAGGCGGCGTTGCTCGCCGGGGAGTATCGATGCGCGTTGGAGCACCTTGAAGCGGCCGGCGCGCATCACAAGGATCTCGCCGAGACACCGGTCCCCGACAGGCCCGCGTGGCGTGACGGTTTTGAGTATCTCGAGGACACAGCGATCGGGGTCGTAACCGGTGGCTCGGTCTTGAGCCGTGTTCGCGACGCGTATTATGGGTACGCGCTGTCGGAGCTTGGGCGGGGCGAGGAGGCTATCGGCATCCTGTACGATCTGGTCAGAGTAAAAAAGCCTTCCGATCACGACCCGTACACGCGTTTGTACTGCTTTCTTTACAGCGAAGTCTTGAACAACTCAAATTCGCGGGACGCCGACGATCGTGCGACGATTCTTGGGAAAGCGGTGAAGTCCGCCCAGGAACGAACAACGCGCATCGAGAAACACGTCGACCGGACCGCGTTTATGACGCGAAACTACTGGAACATCACGTTGGTAGAGCGCGCGCGTCTGTTCAACCTGGTGTGATAGCCGCGTGTGCGCGCGTTGACAGGAATGGGGAGCGTTGATATAGTCAGGAACCTGAAAAACGAGGTGGCGTAGCTCAGTCGGTAGAGCAAACGGCTCATATCCGTTCGGTCGGGGGTTCAAATCCCTCCGCCACTACTCATCATTGTCATTTCGATTGTCATCCTCGCCGTGCGTAGCGTGCACACCGCCGGGAGGCGGACACCGTCGTGCGAGCGTCTCTATCTCGTGCATGAACTCCTCGACATTCTCGAAGTTCCTGTATACCGATGCGAATCGGACGTACGCGACCGTGTCGATCGTGTGCAGGACGTCGAGTACCATCTCCCCGAGAACCGAAGACGCGATCTCATGGCTGTTTTCGGCCGTCCGGATCGCGCTCTCCTCAATCTCGTCGATCATCTCCTCGATCTTCAGCTGAGGGACCGCACGCTTTCGAAGCGCCTGCTGAATCCCTTTCTCGAGTTTTGTTCGATCGAACGGTTCTCGTCGGCCGCCGGTTCGTTTGACCACCATGAGCTGTTTTTCCTCAACCCGTTCGTACGACGTGTACCGGTATCCACACGCGAGGCATTCGCGGCGTCTCCTGATGCTCTCGCCGCCGGCAAGGCTCCGTGACTCCAGTACCTTGTCTTCAAGACCTTTACAACGCGGGCATCTCATGGTTGACCGTATTGTGTACGGAGTCGTACATTTTGGCAAGCCTGTTATGATCCTTGACAGGGCGTCGCGTGGCGGGTACAAGACAAGAGCATGGCTGCCGATCAAGAGCCTGCGGTACTCGTCGTCGATGACGAAGAGCTTACCGCGGAGCTGTACAAATCGATTCTCGTCGAACACGGCGTCCACGACGTTGTCGTCTGTAGCGATCCACGTCGCGTTATGGGCATTCTTGCTTCCAAGGCTTTCTCGGCGGTTCTTCTTGATCTGAACATGCCCTACATCTCGGGAAAGGAACTGCTTCAGCTCATCAAGACCGAGTATCCCGAGATTCCGATTATCATCCTTACGAGTGAAGACAAGGTAGAGACCGCGGTCGAGTGCATGAAGGTCGGTGCGTTCGATTTTATGGCCAAGCCGATCGACGAGAATCGGCTGGTGAACGCGTACAACCATGCGATCCGGATCCGCGAGCTGCAGGATGAGTTGCTCGTTCTCTCGGCGCATTCGGGAGCCGGGCCACTCGAGAACGCCGATGCGTTTGCGGAAATCGTCACCGCGTCCTCGGTCATGTGGAAAATTTTTCGGTATATCGAGGCGATAGGCCCTAGTCCGAAGTCTGTTTTGATAACCGGGGAGAGCGGTACCGGAAAGGAGCTGATCGCTCGTGCGATTCATAGCGTAAGCGAACGGGAGGGCCGTTTCATACCCGTTAACGTATCAGGGCTCGACGATACGGTTTTTTCGGACACGCTGTTCGGGCACACGCGCGGAGCGTTCACGGGCGCGGACTCCGAACGGCGCGGGTTGATCGAGTCGGCCGCGAACGGCACGCTTTTTCTCGACGAGATCGGCGATCTCGAGATCCCGGCCCAGATCAAGTTGCTTCGGCTCCTACAGGAAGACGAGTACTATCCGCTCGGATCCGACACGCCGCGCGTGTCGACGGTGAGAATCGTCGCGGCGACAAACGCAGACTTGCGCCGGAAGCAGAACGACGGGTCGTTTCGTAAGGATCTGTACTACCGGCTCATGGCGCATCATATCGAGATCCCACCGCTCAGAGACCGCCCGCAGGATATCGAACCTCTTGTCACGTTCTTTCTCGATAGAGCCGCGGCTACGTTGAACAAAAAACGTCCGACGGTTCCCTCAGAGTTGTTCACTCTCCTGCGAACGTACACGTTTCCCGGGAACATCCGCGAACTCGAGTCGATGGTGTTCGACGCGATGAGCCGGCACGAATCCGGCGTGCTCTCGACCGGAGTTTTCCGGGCCGCGATCGATGCTGAGCGCGACGGAACCGATACCGAGGGTGCGACCGACGGTCTCTCAGGCATCTCGTACGGAGATTCGTTTCCGACTTTGAGCGAAGTCGAAGAGTTTTTCTTCTCCGAGGCGCTGCGCCGGGCCGAGGGAAACCAGACGATCGCGGCACGACTGCTCGGCGTATCACAATCGACGCTCTCGCGCTACCTGAAGAACTCGCGATAGGTATGCAATCTGCATAACCTTTCTTTTTGCATCATCACGTAAATCACTGTCCTAAAAAGAAATAATGCGTGCAAAACCGGACTCGTATGCACGCCGCATATACCCCGTGGTCTCGAGTTTACCGCTAGCCGTATGGTAAATGCCTGTTATAGAACGATTTATAAAAATACCTCGGGCTTGGCACGCGCATTGCTATATATCAGTATCGGTTAGAGTCGCCGGGAACCGGTACGACGACGAGGGAGGCAATAAGCGAAGTGACAGAAAACGATACGACGATTGGTTGCAAAATAAATAATAAAAGATATTTGAAAAAAATTTTTTAAAAGTATTTAAAACGAATGTAAAAAGCGAGTTAAAAAGCGAGTTAAAAAACCAATTTCCTTCGGGAAACCGGGCACCGTCTTCACTCCACGGGGCCCGGTTGTTTTTTTACCGCGTTGAACGCACAATTTCGATCAGATACGGCAGGAGTTGCTTCTTGCGGCTTACGACTCTCTTCATCTCGAAGACGTCCGGTTTGAGTGCCGGGTACCGGATCAACTCCTTCACACGAGGCGATCCCGCGTACGCGAGCAGCGTCGTCTCG
Source organism: Spirochaetaceae bacterium (assembly GCA_003566875.1). Classification (GTDB taxonomy): domain Bacteria; phylum Spirochaetota; class Spirochaetia; order DSM-27196; family PXBQ01; genus PXBQ01. The sequence continues at coordinate 4,612 of PXBQ01000496.1, forward strand.
GTCGTGATGTCGGTTACCATAAGCGCAGCGAACTCGAGCCCCTTTTTTTCCACAAAACGGTCTAAGGCCTCGATGATCGCGTCTTTCCGCCTCCAGAACTCGCGAAAACCGATCATCTCGACCTGGCTTACCGAGAACGAACGCCCGCTCTCGGTGTAACTCTTCTGGTCGCGCGTCACGATCTCGTCGTCCGAGACATCTTCGATGCCGCTTCCCGCGACAAACATCGCGTGCCCGAACTCGTGGACGTCGAGCCCGGCGATCGGCGCGAGCCACTCGACGATCTGCGTATCGAGGTCGGCGGTCGTCGGCGACTTGAGGATCACCGTATCCGACACGATACCCGCGAGCAGGAGTCCGGCGATCATCGGGTCGGGGCGCACGCCTCGTTGACGGTAGAGGTCCGCGACGATCGTACACGTCGAGCCGACCACTCGGTTGATAAACGTGATCGGCTGCGTGGTGTTCGGGCCGCCGAGCCGGTGGTGATCGATCACTTCTGCGACGTCGGCGTGCTCGATGCCGTCGACAGCCTGCGCGTATTCGTTGTGGTCTACCATCACGACGCGAAATCTGGCCTCGGTCAAAAAACTCATGCGCGTCACGACACCCGTGATCTTTCCGGCCGAATCGGTAACGATGAAACCGCCGTCGTTGTACTTGTTGATCTCGGTCGCGACGTCCTGTACGCGGTCGGAGTCACGGAACACCGGATGTGCGTCTTCGGCGAACGCGCCGGACGGCATCGCGTAACACAGGTTCACGGCTGCCTGCGCCGCGCCGACCGCGACGCGCACGATTGTGGTCCCCCCCCGCGTAGAAACCGCGTGATCCGCGGTACTCGATCCGTCGCTCGTCACAACCACCGCCGTGGGTCGGTATGGAAGTACCGATTCGAGGTCGTGTTCGCTCGTGACGACGATCGAATCGGCGAAGTCGTCGGATTCGAGGTCGATACACCCGAGGTCGAGAACAAGCCGGCCCCGCAGGTGTTGTCTCCGTGTCTTGTCGGTCGGACTGCCGCACAGCGCGAGGAAACGGTTTACGTCGATCCGGACCGAGTCTTTGCGGCACACGCCGGCGATATCGTCCATAATCTCGACGAGGCGGAGCGCGGTGATTTTTCTCGAGCACGTTCCGTCCGTGCCCGCGACCGGGAGAAAAGTGAACCGGTTCTTGAGAATGATGTCTTTCGCGGTCGAGAGCGGCTCATCGGGTGAAATCACGAATAGCTGCTCGCGCGGAATCATGATGTCCCTAAGGCGGGGGTGCAGGTCCGAAAGCAGCGGCGGAACCGGAGCGCCGAAATGCTCGAGAGCGAACGACGTCTGAGCGTTGATATTGCCGGCGCGAAACGCCTCCGCGGGTGTCCCGTCGACCGTGCTCTTGTACCGCGCGTACGCGATCGCCGAGCAGATCGAGTCGGTATCCGGGTTCTTGTGGCCGATGACGACGAGCGAACCTGAGCCTGGCACACCCCAAGTATAGCACGAATCGGTTCAACTCAGTCGATATCGGCCCGGAAATCCAGGGAGTACGCCGCAACGGCCTCAGAACGAAAAACTACCGCCGAGTGAGATCGAAAGCGCCCTGAGCACGACGCGGAGAGCTTCGTACCGCTCCGCGCTTTCGAATTGTGAGCTCACGGCCGTGTTCGTGTTCGTGTCGACCGTGAACATCGTCGCGTTCAGCGAGAAGTCGCTAAGGATGACGTACAGTCGGCCGCGGAGCGTGAGCGCGATCTGCTCGGTGACGCGGAACGCGGTTCCGGTCTCGGCGTACCACCCCAAACCGAGCCCGACCTTTGTCTCGACGCCTTCCGGATCAAACGCGACGACCGTGCCGTCGTCCGCGAGGTCGGTGGCGACGTTGTGGAGTAAAACGCGCGCCACCGGCATCCAGTTGAGCACTCCTCCGGCGCCGGCGAACACCGAGACGCGGCCGAAATCGAGCGACGCGCGCAACCCACCGTGGAAGAGCAGGCTGTCGGCGTACACCCACGGAGCGCTTGCGATCGGCCCACCGTCGGGCAGCAGCCCGTACGCCTGGATGTACGAGAAACCGACCGGGACCGAGACGAGCGAACCCAGCCCGACACTCGTCGAGAAGCCGGTCTCGATCGACGCGCTGCCTTCACCGAGAAGCAGGCTTTCGGGAAGGAACACGGAGATACTGCCTCCCGCCGATTGAGCGGAAACCGATACAGTGATCAAAATCGCGACCGCGATCGTAGCGATGAGTTTTTTCATAACGACAGTATCTCGCATCGCGGCGAAAATGGGAACCGCCGGGGTATCAGTACGAGTATTTCCTGCGAATCGCCGCGACGACGTCCTGAATCGAGAGGAAGAGCTCGACGAGTTCCGGGTCGAACTGGGTTCCTGCTCCCGCGCGGCAGTACTCGAGCACGTCGGGAAGCGGCCACGACGACTTGTACGCGCGTTCGGAGACGAGCGAGTCAAAAACGTCGGCGATCGCGACGATTCGCGCGCTCAGCGGAATCTCGGTGCCCTTTTTCCCGGGGCCAAACGTGATCGTCGGTGCGTTGAGGTCGGCGACGTACCCTGGGTAGCCGGTCCCGTCCCACCTCTCGTGGTGGTTGAGCACGACCGAACGTGTCACGCGATCCCACGGCGACTCGGTGCGACGAAACAATCGCGCGCCGAGTACCGTGTGCGCCTTCGCGTGCGACATCTCGCTCTGCGTGAGCGGGCCGGGTTTCTTGAGGACCGTGTCGCTTACCGCAACTTTCCCCACGTCGTGAAGAATCGCCGCAGTCTTGAGTATCTCGCGGCTTCGGCGTAGCTTGCGTTCGGGGATGTAATGCCGGCGCGCCCACTTGTCGTACAACTCGGCCGAGTACGCGCCGACGCGTTTGGCGTGTTGTCCGGTCTCAAACGG
>PXBQ01000386.1 GCA_003566875.1 Spirochaetaceae bacterium
CGGTGGTCGCGGCGAACGTCGAGGTGATTCCGGTGAAGCCGGGGCGAATCGACGAACCGTCGGACGGCCTCGACGAGCTCCCGGTCGGGGAGACCGGCGAAGTACTCGAGATCTCGCGCATGTGTCGTGGTTCGGAGCGGCGAAGGTTGATTGACCTCGGCGTTCTGCGCGGCACCAGGATCCGAGCGGAGTTCAGGAGTCCCGCCGGAGATCCAACGGCGTTCATGATCCGCGGGACGACGATCGCGCTTCGACGTGTGCAGGCGCGAAACGTTCGGATAAAACAAGTCGCATCGAGAGCGGAGGTAACGCCGTGAATCACCACGTGACGAGCAACTGCGAAGTCTGTCCTGTTAACCGGTCCGAGCACTTGAGGCGTCTCGGGCTGGACGTGACCGAGTTCGATTTCATCGTAGCTCTCGCCGGAAACCCGAACGTCGGGAAAAGCACGGTGTTCAACGCGCTGACCGGTCTTCGCCAGCACACGGGGAACTGGCCGGGCAAGACGGTCGTTCGGGCCGAGGGAGCGTTCGCCTTTTCGGGGAAACGGTTCAAGGCGGTTGATCTGCCCGGGACGTACTCGCTTCTCTCGACATCGGTCGACGAGGAAATCGCGCGCGACTTCCTTTTGTTTGGGCGTCCGGACGTCACGATCGTTGTCCTCGATGCAACGCGGCTTGAACGCAACCTCAACCTCGCGATACAGGTTCTCGAGATCACCGATCGCGTCGTCCTTGCGCTGAACCTGATCGACGAGGCGAAAAGGCACGGGCTCGAACTCGACGACAGAGGCCTGGGACGCGAGCTCGGGGTACCGGTCGTGCCGATGGCCGCGAGGAACGGCGTCGGCGTGAACGAGTTACTCCAAACGATCGCCGGCGTCGCCGACGGTTCGATCGCGTGTCGGCCGCGCCGATTGGCGGGCACGTCGCGCTCGGTCACCGGCGGCGTCGACAAACTCGAGAAGATGTTGATCTCGGCCTACCCCCACCTTCCCAGTGCTCGGTGGGTCGCGCTTCGGCTGCTCGACGGAGACCCGGCGATCGAAGAAGCCGTACGCAACGGCACGATCGGAACCATCCGCGCCGAAAGTAACGCGATCGCAAACACCACAACGGTATAACACAGGAATTCGAGATTACACGGATGAGAGGACGGAAAAACGGTGACTCAAAAAACGGCACACCCTGAAGAGATTCTTTCGACGGCGCGAGCCCTCCGAGCCACGATCGGCCAGGACTTTCACGAAAGGCTCATGGAGGACGTGTTTACCGACGCCGCGCGCGTCGCCGACCGGGTCGTTCGACGGCCGGGGCAGATCAAAACCGTCGATCTCGACCGGAAGGTCGACCGGATCGTGACGAGCAAGGTATGGGGGCTCCCTCTGATGGTCCTGTTGTTTGCGGTCGTATTCTGGCTCACGATCGTCGGTGCAAATACGCCGTCCGGGTGGCTCGAAACGTTCTTTCTCGACCTGGCATACCCATTCCTTCGCGACGGCGCCGCATCGATCGGGATGCCGTGGTGGTTGTCGGGATTTCTGATCGACGGTGTGTATCTTGCGACCGCGTGGGTCGTGAGCGTCATGTTACCGCCGATGGCGATCTTCTTTCCGATGTTCACGCTGTTGGAAGATTTTGGGTATCTTCCGCGCGTCGCGTTCAACCTCGACAGCACGTTCCGGAAGTCCGGTGCGCACGGCAAGCAGGCGCTGACGATGATGATGGGTTTCGGGTGCAACGCCGCGGGTGTCGTCGCGACGCGCGTGATCGACAGTCCGCGCGAAAGGCTGATCGCGATCATCACGAACAACTTCGCGCTCTGTAACGGCCGGTGGCCGATGCAGATCCTGCTCGCGACGGTCTTTCTCGGGGGCCTCTTTCCGGCGTACATCGCCGGCCTCGTTTCCGCGGCCGCGGTGGTTGGCGTCGCCGTCCTCGGCGTGCTTCTGACGTTCATTGTATCGTGGGCGCTGTCGCGCTCGGTGCTGAAGGGCGAAGTTTCAACTTTCAGCCTCGAGCTGCCGGCGTACCGGCCACCTCGTCTATGGCAGACGATCTATACTTCGCTGATCGACCGGACTCTGATCATCCTGGGGCGCGCGGTGATCTTCGCGATTCCCGCGGGAGCGGTCATATGGTTGAGTTCAAACATCACAATCGGCGGCACGAGCATCGCCGCGCACCTCGTGACGTTTCTCGAACCGTTTGGTCTCCTGATCGGGATGAACGGTGTGATCCTCGTCGCTTTTCTCGTCGCGATCCCCGCGAACGAGATCATCATCCCGACGGTGTTCATGTTGACGGTGCTGGTTACCGGAGCCGAAGGTATCGGGTACGATCCGGGCGTGCTGTTTGAGGCTGAGGGCGCCGCGGTCAAGAACCTTTTCGCGGCCGGCGGCTGGACGGTGTTGACCGCCGTGAGCGTGATGCTTTTTTCTCTGATTCACAACCCGTGTTCGACGACGATCTACACGATCTTCAAGGAAACCCGTAGCGGCAAATGGACGGCGCTCGCTGCGCTTCTCCCGGTCGTGATGGGATTGGCCATTACGTTCGTGGTCGCTCAGATCTGGAGAGTCGTGGCCGCGTAAAATACGCGACGCAGTGTCGGCGCAACGCGGCGCCAGCGGTCTTGATACCGCTCCCGCGTCGTGCGAAAATCTCGCCGTATCACGCTCGACAAAAGGAGCCGCTCGATGGAACTCTACCTCGGTGTCGATATCGGTGGAACAAAAACGGCAGTGTTGATCGCGGAGGCCGAAGCGGAAGACGACGTCCGGATCCGCGACCGGGTTGAGTTTCCTACGCGCGACTTCGCGGACCCGGACGCCGCGATCGCACGGGTCGTCGAACTCGCGCACGACCTCTGCGAGCGGAACGCGACATCGGACGAGTCGGTTTGTGGAGTCGGTGTGAGCTGCGGCGGGCCACTCGACTCGCGCTCGGGAATGATCCTCTCTCCGCCGAATCTGCCGGGTTGGGATGACGTACCGGTCGTCGCGATGATCGAGTCAGCGCTGTCGCTCCCCACTCGGCTGATGAACGACGCCGACGCCGGTGCACTGGCCGAGTACCACTACGGCGCGGGCCGGGGTACGCGGAACATGATCTTCGTGACCTTCGGTACCGGGTTCGGCGCCGGGCTGATTCTCGACGGCCGGTTGTACGAGGGCAGTTCAAACGCCGCAGGCGAGATCGGCCACGTCCGGCTCGATTCGTGGGGGCCGGTCGGGTACGGCAAACGCGGCTCGGTCGAAGGCTTCTGCAGCGGCGGCGGTATCGCTCAAACCGCGGTCACGCTCGTAACCGAGCGTCTGCAGCGCGGTGAGCCGGCGGGTGCACTCGAGAGGGACGTTTCAACCGGAACCGTGAGCGCACGGTCGGTCTTCACCGCGGCCGCGGCCGGTGACGAGATCGCGCGAGAAATCGTCGAGGTCACCTCTCTGCAGCTTGGACGCGTGCTCGCGATTCTCGTCGATCTGCTCAATCCGGAGCTGATCGTGCTCGGGGGAATCTTCGCGCGCGCGGAGGCGCAAATTCGGCCGGTCATGGAGCGAACGCTCGCCGCCGAGGCGATCGCGGGAAGCCTCGCTTCGTGTCGCGTCGTCGCTGCGGAGTTGGGAGAACAGATCGGAGATTACGCGGCGATCTGCGCGGCGATGGAGAGGCGTACATGAAAGAACGAACGAAGTCGGCCCTCGAGAGGACTATCTCGACACACCCGCGGCTCGAGCCGTGCCGAGCGTCGGTCGAACGCGCGTACGAGGTACTGCTCGCCGCGTTCACTGCGGGGGCCAAGCTCTTGTTGTGCGGCAACGGCGGGAGCGCCGCCGACGCGACGCACATCGCGGGCGAACTCGCGAAGGCGTACCTTCTGCGTCGCGCTCCGCGACCCGAGATCGTCAAGAAAATCGAGGCGGGGATACCCGGCCCGGACGCGTCGTGTCTGCTCGCGCTCGAAGAAGCGCTCCCCGCGATCTCGCTCACGACGAACGCCGCGCTTTTGACCGCGACCGCGAACGACGTGAACGCCGAGCTCGTGTTCGCGCAGCAGGTCATCGCGTACGGCCGGCCGGGCGACGTGCTGCTCGGGCTCACGACGTCGGGCACATCGGCGAACGTCGTCCGCGCGTTTCAGACGGCTCGTGTACTCGGGCTTTCGTCGATCTGCCTCACCGGCGTTCGGGCGCCGGAGTGGCTGTCCGACCTCGTCGACGTCGTGATCGCGGTGCCGGAGAGCTCGACCCCGGCGGTACAGGAGCTCCACCTTCCGGTGTACCACGCGCTCTGCGAGATGATCGAGTCGGAGCTGTTCGTGGCGTGAGCCGTCTCCGCGCGGTTGCGCATCGTCGGCGTTCGGCCCATAATCGTGTATCAACCGAGTCAGGGAGCGTAGAGTGATTCACGTGTTAGTGACGATGCAGATCAAGAGTGGGAAGATGACGGAGTTTTTGGCAACGGTCACGGAACTCCAGCCGTTCGTTCTGAAAGAACCCGGGTGTCTCGCGTACGACTTCACGCGCGAGGTTGCGTCGCCGCTCGGCATCCAGGAGCCGATCGACGACCACCGAGTCACGCTGGTCGAGAAATGGGAATCGATGGAAGCTCTCGAGCTCCACGCACAGCCCGCAGCAGATCCCGATCCGCGACGGAAAGAACTCGCGGAGAAGATGCGTTCTCTCCGCGAGAGCGTCGTCGCGCGCGTGACCGAATCGGTCGTGTAACCGGCGCGAGCGCGGTACAGGCACCCTCACCGCGCGGCAAGCGGCGGAGGCTCTACCTGACGACTCTGCCGCTTCCCGAACCACCGACGAGCGCCATGACCTCATCGAACGACGTGACGTTGAAGTCGCCGGTCACCGAGTGCGCGAGGCAGCTCGCCGCGACCGCGAACGACAGCGCGTTCTCGTCGGTCGGGTTCTTTTCTCCGGCAAGGATGCGGATCAACCCGGCGCCGAACGCGTCACCGCCACCGACTCTATCGATGATGTCGCGGATCTCGAACGGACGGTACCGGCCGTCGACCGTCGGCGCGAACACTTCTGTGCCGGATGCGACGTCGTACAACATAGCGCCCCAGTTGTTGTGATCGGCGGAGAACGACTCGCGGAGCGTGATCGCGATTTTCTTGAGGTTCGGGAACTGCCCGGCGATCTGCTTCGCGACGTCGGGGTACTTCTCGATCTCGAGCTTACCCGACTCGACCTTGGTCTCACCCGCGCGGATTCCGAGCACGTCCTCGGCGTCTTCCTCGTTCCCGATTAACACATCGACGAACGGGAGTATCTCGCGCATCCTATTGCCCGCGAGAGTCCCGGGCGCCGTTCCGGGCTGCCATCGCCAGAGCTTCTTCCGGTAGTTCAGGTCGATCGAGACCGTGACACCCCGCGCGCGAGCGGCTTTCACCGCGGCGAGCGTCGCTTCCGCCGCGGTCTCCGAGATCGCCGGGGTGATACCGGTCGTGTGAAACCAGCGCGCGTCGGCGAACAGGTCGTCCCACGGGTACGTCGACGTCGGCGCGATGCTGACTGCGGTACCGTCGCGATCGTACGTGACGGTGCTCGGCCTTTGATTCGCGCCGCGTTCGACGAAGTACAACCCGAATCGACCGGACTCGGTGATCTGAATCCCCGAGACGTCGACCCCGTACCCGCGAAGCTCGTCGCGGCACGCTTCGGTGAGTGGCCCGGCCGGCAGCGCGGTCACAAACCGCGCCGGCAGGCCGAGCCGCGAGACCGAGACCGCGACGTTCGCCTCGGCGCCGCCGAACGTGAACTCGAGAGACCCCGGCATCACCTGCCGGAGCCGCAAGTTCCCGGGTGGGACGAGCCGCCCCATGATCTCCCCGAACGTCACGACATACGCGTTACTCACGCACCGCGCTCCTTTTTGAAGACGGCCATCGCCTCTCGTGCGCGGCTCGTGATCGCGTCCCAGTTCCCTTCGGCGATCTCCTCACGCGGCGCGATCCACGATCCGCCGACCGCGAGAATCGATTTTTCCGCGACCCACTCGGCGAGGTTGTCCTGACTCACGCCGCCGAGAGGAATGAACTTGATGCCGAGGTGCGCGTACGGAGCGGTGAGCGCCTTGAGCGCCTTCAAACCACCGGCCACGCCGGCGTGGTAAAACTTCAGGACGGAGCAGCCGGCGGCGAACGCGTTCTCGATCTCCGACGGCGTCATGACGCCGGGCGCAAACGGAAAGCCGATTTCGTCGGCGAACGCGAGGATGTCGGGGTTGAACCCGGGTGCGACCGCGAACGCGGCGCCCGCGTCGCGCACTGCGGTCACTTGATCTTTCGTGAGCACGGTTCCCGCACCGACCGTCATCTCGGGAACGCTTCCCGCGATCGCCTCGATCGCGCCGAGCGCTTTCGGCGTGCGGAGCGTAAGCTCCATCCCGGCGACCCCGCCGGCGAGCAGCGCTTTCGCGAGCGGAACCGCTTGGGCGGGTTCATCGATCGTGATAACGGCGATGACGCCCGCCTCGCCGATCTTTTTGGTGAGTTGTTCGCTTAACATGGTACCCCTCTTCCCGCAAATGCTCTCTCAAAACGCTTGCGGATCTTCGTCTGTTGGATGCGTTATCATGAAACGCAAACTAGTAACAGTCAAGCCCGGGTGCGAGTTCACCACGTCTTTTCGTACACGTCCCATCGGTGAACCGCCTCAAACCCGGACCCAAGGTAGAACGGCTGGTCCGATCCGACCCAGAGATACCGGGAGCCGAGCCGGCGCAGCCGTCGCGCGCCTTCATCGATCAAGACGCGTCCGAGACCCCGCCGGCGATGCGCCGGGACGGTCCCGGCCGGCTCGAGCATCGCGGAACGCAGAAGAGCATCGTGCCAGAAGCCCATCATCGCCGCGGGCTCCCCGTCCAAATCGACGAGCATCAAATCGAGGAACGGCGTGTAGTCGGGCATCGTCTGTAGCTTTCGGAATCCGGCCTCGTTCCGGGCGCGAAGCGGCTCGTCGTCGGCGTACGCGAACGAGCGTGAGTGACAGATCGACTTGAGCTTCGGGTCGGGGAACTCGATCAGCGAGTACCCGTCGGGAAGAGCCATTTCGCGTTGGGCCCCGGTCGCCGGAGGATCGAGGATCATCCGACACCACGCCTCGCTCCATGACGCCCGCGCGAACCCACGCTCGAGCGCGACCGTTGCGCGATACGAGAACCGCGGATCGATCCGCAGCCTCATCACGCGGCGCCCGTCGTCCGTGCGCGTGGCGCTGTGCTGCTCGGCGAACGCGAACATCTCCGCGAGCAGACCGTCCGGAAGCTCGTCCGGGCCCGACATGAAGAACACCTCGCCACGGTTTTCGCCCTCGGTCAGGATCACCGAGACGATCTCGCCGCGGCCATCGCGGAATATCGCCGCGCGCGATGCCCAGTCGGCTTCGCTCGTTCCGTGCATCGTGCACGACACGGCGAACGTGAAGCTCAAGCGATCGCACAGCCAGTTCCACGGAATCGGTGCGCCGA
>PXBQ01000172.1 GCA_003566875.1 Spirochaetaceae bacterium
ATGGCAAGAACAACACCAAAGCGGCAGACGACTTCATCGAAAAAGACACGGGGCACAACGCACCGTAGGTCTTCTCTCGAATCTACCTTTCGATTCGTACGATTCATAGCGACTAAACTGCGTCGGCCCGGTAGATCGCGAGCAATAGTCTGGCTCGCCGTTCTGTTACTCGGCGCGCCGGCGATCGCGCCGGCCGAGACGGCGAGAAACGAGCTGCGAAGAATTCTTGTGGAGCTGGAAAGTCCCGACCACACCGAACAGCTCGCAGAACGGTACGGAACGCTGTTGATCTCGGCGTTACACGCATCGATTACACCTTCGTTCGCCTTCGAAGTGGTCGAGAAGTTTATGGAGCAAACGCCCGCCGCCGATCGCGCGGGCGTTTATCGCGCGGCGGCAGAACTCGCGGAGTTGACAGGTGACTATGAGCGCGCGGCAAAGTACTTTGCCGCGACTTTTGAGCACTCCGAAAGCCGCGACCCGGCCGATGCACTTGCCGCGGCGAGGGCACAGGTCGATCTTGGCGATCTCGAACTCGCGGAAAGCCACGTACGCGCTGCGCTCGCGCATGACCCGAGCGGAGACAACATGGTTCAATCGAGGACGCTGCTCGCGCGAATTCTTGCCGAGACGGGACGCAACGTCGAAGCGTCGGCGCTGCTTCACGGCCTCGTCCCGGTACTCGCCGAGAGCGATATCGGCGACGCGTACAGCATCTTCGATGCGGCGGCCACAATTGGCCTTGACGATGTTACGGCCGCCGCACGCAAACGAATCGAGGCGTTTCCCGATAGCGTAGAGCTGGCGCTCGTTCGGCGTTCGGAATCCGACTCTAGCGTCGACCCGTTCCCGTCGCCCTCTCGCGTGATGAATCCCGAACGGGTCTTTGAGCCCACAACCGCCCCGACGCCGAAGCCACGCGGCGAACGACCGAGCCTGCGAGGCATCCAAACCGGATCGTTCCGCGACGAGGAGAACGCGCGCTACATGGCTCGTGACCTTCGTGAACTAGGATTCTCGGCAGATGTCCGGAGTCGCGTCGTGGGGGACACGACGTTTCATCAAGTGGTTATCGGTATTGACGGTGATCCCGATCGCGCGAACGCGACGATCATGAGGCTCAAGGAGCGCGGTATCGAAGGATTTCTCGTTTTTGATTGAAACTACTTGACGGCGGAGTCTACATCGTCTCGATTTCTTCGATCTGCTCGATCCGGATCGGCTGTCCTCCGATCGTTTCCACCCCGCGAGTCGTCAGGCGCGCGGGTATCATCGTGAGCGAACGCACGATCCGGTTGTCGGATTCGTCGATCGACAGCGTTACCGCGAAAGTTCGGTTACCTAAGGCCCGGCCGGTTGGAGACAGAAACTGGAGTTCAAGTACCGTGTCGCCCGCCGAAAAGACCGCAAATCCCCCCGAGTGTTCGACCCCATCTTCGCGCAACGTGAAACGAGGCGCCGAAAAAAAGATTTCAAACCCGGAATCGTTCCTGTACAACCCAGCCAACTTGTCGTGTTCGACTCTTGTGGGGCGCTCTGTACCGCGCAAAAGTGATCTTTGAAGTCCGGATGACAAACGGCGGTACGTTCCGCTCAGGTGTGGTTGGCGGTCGACGGTCACAAGAATCGTGTCGGGTTCCGTAACCGAGACCGACACGTTTCGACGCAAATTTGTGAGCGATCGGTTCGTCATGTTGATCCACAGCCCGGCTCCGGAGCGATAGATTGCTTTGCTCGATGACATCCAGTTGTACGATTCCTGCGTCTCGCCGTTGAAGAAGAGAACTGTGCGGCGGCGCGCGTCGAACACGAGCAACTCGGTTTCGTCCGACAGGAACGCACCCTGCGTACGGTACCACGGACCGTCGAAGTACTGTTCGAATGCGGCGGCGTCGGCCTCGTAGAGCTGCGAAAGCTGCGCCTGAGCCGTCCGTGTCGCAGGAATTTCCGCAATCGTCTCGACGCGATATCTGCTCTCGTCTCGATCCCAGCGATACTCGGTCCGCAGAAGATCCATCATGTTCTCTGTCTCGCGGTTCTGCTCATACTTGATGATCGGGAAACTGTCTCCGGGGGCCATCGCGGTCGAGTACGAGTCGGGCCTGTCGATTTCGGTTATCTCGACACTCGCATCGGTTTCTATTGCAAGAATCGACCGGTATCTCAAACCGCTGCCAACGGTCGGCTGAGTCCGTTTGAATACGTCAAGGGTCTGTCGGCCGGCGTTGTTCATTCCGAGGGTCACAATTTCAATCGCGTGGTCGCCGGTCACGTCCATCGTGTACACGGTAAAGGTCCGGATGTTGTTCGCCTGCGTTCGGCCTTCCCATGTGACGACGTAAGAGCTGCGCACGGGATCGTAATCGACGACAAGCAGTCGAATCGCGTCGCTTGGGTCGTCGCGACGTTTGAATACGATGATTTGCTCTTCTCTTTGGTCGATATCGAGGTTTACGTCGATTATCTGCGAGATGAGGTAATCAGACGGAAGTTGCGCCTTGCTCCTGGGGGTTTCGTCGATATCCATGATCGAGAGGGTCGGCCGTTCGCCGGCCGCGATTGTGATGCCTTCACCGGCTTCCGGAACGATCACTCTCGATCCAATGGTCGGTGCCGCCGGCGGCTCTTCACGACAACCGGCCAAGAGTACCAAAAAAAGAATCACGGCGAACGGAAGGCAACGAAAAACAGTGGAGTTCGTACTCATTGGGACGATTGTAGCAGAAACCGGTACCGAACATCCAGAGAAACCCCGTGTGAGCAGCAGTTCCCATTTTTGCCTGAAAACAAGAACCGCCGCTTTGACATTTGCGTCGAGTCCTGTCATTATTCGCTATGGAAACACGTGAGATCTTCAAGAACCTTTCGCCGCTCGATCATCGATACGCACGATCTGATCCCGGAACATACGAGAGCTTAAGCCGTTACCTCAGCGAAGATGCCGGAATTCGGTACTGCGTCCGCGTCGAAGCGGCCTTGCTCGAGGCGCATCTCGAGCTACTAGGCACCGTGGACCCAACAGACCTGGCGCAAATCCGCGCGTTACCCGATCGGGTGAGTCCCGAGGACGTATACGCCGAGGAAGAAAAAACTCGACACAACATTCGCGCGCTCGTGAATGTCATGAAATCGGCATTGCCCGCGCACCTTCGGCAGTACGTGCACACCGGAGCGACCTCGGTCGATGTTCTCGACACCGCGGCAGCGCTGCGGTATCGCGAGGTAGCACACGATGTCGTCATCCCGTCGGTACTACGCCTGCTGGAAAACCTCGTAAAAATTGTCGAGAACGAAGCCGATACGCCGCAACTCGGGCGTACGCACGGTCAGCACGCGGTTCCGATTACGTTCGGCTTCGCGATCGCCGAGTACGTCGCGCGTATCGGCAAGTCGGTCGTCCGGATACTCGACTGCGCCGAGGGTGTGCGTGGAAAACTCGCAGGAGCGGTCGGCGCGTACAACGCGCTATCACTCGTCGTCGCCGACCCGGAAGGCTTCGAACGCCGCGTGCTCACAAAACTTGGTCTTGAGCCGTCGGAGCATTCGACGCAGCTCGTCGAACCGGAGTACTTGCTTCGGCTTTTTCTCGAACTCGCGACGTGTTTCGGCGTAGTAGCGAATCTTGCCGACGACATACGGAATCTTCAACGCAGCGAGATTGCCGAGATTCAAGAGATGTTCGGCGAGTCGCAGGTCGGCTCGTCGACGATGCCGCAGAAGCGGAATCCATGGAACTCCGAACACGTCAAGAGTCTCTGGAAGGCGTATGCGCCGCGAGTCATGACGTTCTTTATGGACCAGATCTCCGAACACCAGAGAGATCTCACGAACTCGGCGTCCGGCCGTTTCGCCGCGGAATTCGTCGCGGGGTTTACGTTCGCGGTCGAGCGTATGAACTCCGTCGTCGACCGTCTGCACGTCGACCGCGAGCGGATGCTTCGAAACATCGAGTCGGCCGGACCGTCTCTTGTCGCCGAAGCGGTCTACATCCTGCTCGCGAAGGCCGGTGAGTCCGACGGCCATGAAATTGTCCGTGTCGCAACGCGTGAGGCGGAAACAACCGGCCGTCCGCTTGTCGAGTGCCTCAAGGCGCACGGCGCATGGGACGCAGCAAATGCAGAGTGCGAAAAGACGTTCGGCGTCGGCCTGGAACACGTGCTTCACGAGCCGGAACGGTATAGTGGCCGCGCAGCAGCCGTTGCGCGGAGAGTTGCAGCTACGCATCGCGAAACGATCGCACGTATTTCGATGCGGATCGAAGACAGGAGGGTCAGATGATCATCGAAGAGTCCTTGAGTTATGACGACGTTTTGTTGCTCCCTTCGTACGCGGATTTCCTTCCGGGGGAAACCGACGTGACGTGCACGCTTTGCCCCGATGTCGTATTGAACGTACCGCTGCTCACGGCCGCGATGGACACGGTTACCGAGCAAGAGATGGCGATCGCGGTCGCGCTTCACGGTGGGGTCGGCGTGATCCACCGGAACATGGCTCCTGCCGAACAGGCGAGGCAGGTACGAACGGTCAAACGGCATCTCAACTGGATTATTGAGTCGCCGCTCACGGTCGAGAAGGATCGGCCCGTACGCGATGTCTGGGACATCATGGGACGCTACAACATATCCGGGTTGCCCGTGGTCGAGGACGGGAAACTGTGCGGGATTATCACGAGTCGCGACATGCGTTTTTGCCGTGATCTTTCTCTCAAAGTCGGCGACGTGATGACCGCGGATCCGATCGTGATGCAGGGAAAACCCGACATCGATCACGCGAAGCGGAAATTTGACGCGCACAAGATCGAGAAACTCCCCGTCGTCGACGACAACGGGGCACTCACGGGTCTTATCACCGTGAAAGATATCGAAAAACACAACGACTTCCCGCATGCGGCGACCGATGCGAACGGCCGCCTGTTGGTCGGCGCCGCGATCCCGCCGGTCGGGTTCGAGCAACGTATTGAGCTGCTCGCCGACGCGCGCGTGGACTTTTTCGTGATAGACGCCGCGCACGGCGACACAAAGAACGTCGCGGAGGCCGTCGCGGCCGTCAAGACCCGGACCAAGGTGCCGGTCATCGGCGGGAACATCGCAACGCGCGAGGGTGCTAAACGCCTCATCGACGCCGGCGCCGATGCGATCAAGGTCGGAGTCGGTCCGGGTTCGATTTGCACCACGCGTGTCGTCGCGGGAATCGGAGTACCGCAGTTCACCGCCGTCGTCGCCGCGACCGAAGAGGCGAACGCGCGCGGTGTCCCCGTAATCGCCGACGGCGGCATCAAGTACTCGGGAGACATCACGAAGGCGCTCGCCGCGGGTGCTTCGGCGGTGATGATCGGAAACCTGTTCGCGGGTCTGAAGGAAAGCCCGGGGACTGAGATCATCTACGAGGGACGGATCTTTAA
The DNA here is from genome assembly GCA_003566875.1 of Spirochaetaceae bacterium. GTDB lineage: Bacteria > Spirochaetota > Spirochaetia > DSM-27196 > PXBQ01 > PXBQ01. The sequence continues at coordinate 5,402 of PXBQ01000172.1, forward strand.
ATCGTACCGCGGGATGGGGTCGCTGGCGGCGATTCAGCAGGGTTCGGGAGACCGATATCAGATGAACGCCGACGAAGACCCGGTCCCCGAAGGCATCGAGGGACGCGTACCGTACAAAGGCGAACTGAAACCGTTCCTTCACCAGCTCGTGACGGGTCTCAGAAAGGGGATGGGATACTGCGGTTGCCGAAATCTTGAGCAATTGCGTTCGTACCGGAAATTCATTAAGATTACCGCCGCGGGATTAAGAGAAGGGCACGTACACGACGTGTCGATCACCCAAGAGCCGCCGAACTACTCACGCTGAGGCGCGCGACAAAGGATAATGGATGAATCTTGTTGTAATCGGTGCACAATGGGGCGATGAAGGGAAGGGAAAGATCGTTGATTTCATCTCCGATCAAGCCGATGTAATCGTGCGTTTTTCCGGCGGCGCAAACGCCGGCCACACGATCGTTCATGACGATGTGACGTACAAGCTGCATCTGATCCCTTCGGGTGTTTTGTACCCCGACCCTCGCGTAGTCCTCGGAACGGGAATGGTGATCGACCTCGACGCGCTGTTCGAAGAGCTTGAAGAACTCGAGCGCTCGGGTATTTCGTGCGCGGGCAGGGTTCTCGTCTCCGATCGCGCGCACGTCGTACTCCCACGGTACAAACAGGAGGACATCGAACTCGACCGGAACCGGCTCAACCCGATCGGTACAACCGGTCGCGGTATCGGTATCGCGTATGCGGTAAAGTCGGCGCGTGACGGTGTCCGCATCGTCGACCTGTTCGACGACGCCTTTCTAAAGAGCCTCAGTTCCGAGGATCGGGAGTACATCCACGGTCGCCGCGACCGAATTCGCGACATGGTTGTCGACCTCTCGGCGTACATGAACGGGGTTCGTGATGAGAACGTATTGCTCGAAGGCGCACAAGGCGCGCTGCTCGATCTCGACCTCGGCACGTACCCATACGTTTCGTCGGGGTACTCGTGTGCAGCCGGCGCCGCGCTCGGCGGCGGCATCGGACCAAAAAAGATCGATCGTGTTCTCGGCGTCTGCAAGGCCTACTCGACACGCGTCGGAAACGGGCCATTCCCGTCCGAGTTCCGCGGGGACGACACGAAACTCGGTGATGAGATCCGGGAGATTGGACGCGAGTACGGCGTCACCACCGGGCGCGCGCGCCGAGTCGGGTATCTCGACCTCGTCGCGCTGCGCTACATCTGTCGGACAAACTCGATCGACTCGATCGCGCTGACCCATCTCGACGTGTACGACGCGGTCGAGGCACCGCGAGTCTGTATCGCGTACGAACTCGACGACGAGACTTTGGACGATTTCCCGTCATCGCGAATCGCGCTCGAGAACGCGCGTCCGGTTACGCGGGCACTCGCGGGTTGGGATACGCCGATCGGTAAGGTATCGTCGTACGATGCGCTTCCGGACGCGGCGCGCGCGTACATTGACTTTGTCGAGAGGTTTATCGATACGCCGATCGACATCGTCTCGGTCGGGTACTCGCGCGAGCAGACCATAGTCCGGCGGAATCCATGGACCGAATAGTCGTTCTCGATTTTGGATCTCAGACCGCGCAACTCATCGCGCGCAGAATCCGCGAAGCGGGCGTGTACTCAGAGATAATTGCGGGTGATACATCGGCGTCCGAGATCGCCCGCGACGGGCTCGTCGGATTGGTTTTCTCCGGTTCGCCCGAGTCGGTCGGACGCTCCGGCTCTCCGCAGCCCGACCGGGCCGTGTACGATCTCGGCGTGCCGATCCTCGGGATTTGTTACGGACTGCAACGTATGACACACGATCTCGGTGGATCGGTAAGGGTCAGCGAAACTCACGAGTACGGTCGCTCGCGCGTGGTGTTCCGCGAAAAACATCCGCTTTTTGACGGAGTAGACGACGGGTTTGTGTCGTGGATGAGCCACGGCGACGGCGTCGAGAAGCTTGCCTTGGACTGCTCGGTCGTCGCCGAGTCCGAACACGGCGTCCCGGCGTGCGTGGCGTTTCCCGCGATCAGATCGGTCGGTATTCAGTTCCACCCCGAGGTGACGCACTGCGAGTTCGGACAGAAAATC
>PXBQ01000177.1 GCA_003566875.1 Spirochaetaceae bacterium
GGTAGATCGCGTCTCCGAGTGTTCTTTCGTCGTGGTCCGGGAAGTTGTCGCGGATCTCCGCGCGCAAGGCATGAACCGCGCGGCGAACCTCGTCGGTCATCTCAACCGGATCGTCGTCGGCGGGCCTCAAAGAGAACCGAAAATCCTCGGGCGCGTACGTACGGATCCAGTTCCAGCCACACGCGGCGCGCTGCTCGGCGCGCCTGCGCGACTCGGCGTCTATCGTCTCGCTCCCGGGGAAAAGAGCGAGAGCACGAGGAATATCGCCGTTCGTGATCTGAAGCAGGTTGCAGAGGTGTCGGAACGGTACCTGCGTCGGCGCGACGCTCGGAGTCGCGCCGACCTGCGAAAGCTCGTAGATTCGCGACTCCTTCAAGCGGCGTTTCTCGCCGACGTCTTCAAGACCGAAATAAATCCTCTCGCACTTGTCGTAGTCCTCGTAGATCTTGATCACGTCGAGGTCGAACGAAATCGCGAACTCCGCGTTCGGCCGCGTACCGGCAAAGAGATACCGAACGATCTCGGGCTGATACACCTCGAGCACGTCGACGAGCGACACGACGTCTCCCGTCGACGAAGACATCTTCCCGCCGGCGCCTTTGAGGCTGATAAAGTCGTACTTGAACGTAACCGGCGCGTCGAAGCCGTACACCGCAGACGAGACGCGTCGCGCGGTGTCGAACGAGCCGCCGTCGGAGTGGTGTTCCTTGCCCGCGGGTTCGAAGTCCACGCGCTCGTACTCCCACCGCATCGGCCAGTCGACGCGCCACGGCAGTTTTACGAGTCCGGTCGTCCTGAGATCGACGGTCTCAACGTTCCCGGTCTCGGTACATCGGTACGTGACACCGTACTCCCCGTCCCACGACACGATCTCGGTCGTGTCGCGGTCGGTGAAGCCCGAGAAAACCGAGATCGGCCACCATTCTTCGGGGAGCGGTTCGGTGCGAAACTCATCCAGGATAGCCCGGATCACGTCGCGTTTCTCGAGCGCGGTCTTAATGCCTTCGGCGTACGACGCCGCCCTGTACCGCGCGGCCTGGTAGATGTACTCGGGCTCGACGCCGACGCGAACGAGCTCGCGTTCGAGCGCGACTTCGTTCGCGCGCGCGTAACTCTCCTCACCGCCCCACGGGTCGGGTACACTCGTTATCGGCCGGCGCAGGTACTTCTGCAGCTCCGCGGCGTCAGGCACGTTCCGGGGCACCTTACGAAAAACATCGTAGTCGTCCCACGAGTAAATGAAACGCACCGGTTGTCCCTTATCTCGAAGCGCACGGACGACGAGATCGACCGAGATAATCTCACGGAAGTTCCCGATGTGTACGGTTCCCGACGGTGTGATTCCTGATGCGCACGTGTACCGTGGTCTATCTTCGGAAAGTGAAGCACGCTCTCTGACGACACGGTCGGCAGCGATATCCGCCCAGTGAGTTGAAGTTGAATCCGACATGATCCGTGGAGTATACAGTGTCGATCGACCCGAATCAATTACGCGCGATTGGTCAGGCGCTGAGCGGTCAACTCGTCGACCGCCCAGCGCGCGTGCTCGGCGATCAGATCGTCCGGGTTCTGCGCGAGCGCGCGGAGCGTCTCAAACAGATCGTACCGATCGAGGTTGGCCGCGGCGATGCATGCGTTCCGGATGAGCCCACGGCGTCCCGCTCGCATCACGGGTGACCCAGCGAATCGCTTCGTGAACTCGGCGTCGGTTTGGATCGCGAGAATCTCGTCGAGTCGAATCCTCTCTCCGGCGATCGAGTTCGTGAAGTCGGGTATCTTAGTCGGCACGGCGCGCACGTTGAGCGGGCACACTTCCTGACACAGATCGCACCCAAAAACCCACCCTCCCATCTTCCGACGCAGCGCGAACGGGATCGAGCCTTTATGTTCGATCGTTAGGTACGAGATGCATTTCGACGCGTCGATTTGGTACGGCCCGAACAACGCATCGGTCGGGCAGACGTCGATACAGCGCGTGCATCCGCGTGGGCATCCGCCGTGTCCGCCCGCGCCGGCGGCGGTACTCGCGCGTTCTTCGACGTCGAACGCGCGCGTCGAGAGGATCTCGCCGATCACGAACCAAGAGCCGAAGCGACTTGTTACCGCGAGCGTATTTTTCGCGACAAACGCCGCGCCCGCGCGTTCGGCGAAAAACCTCTCGGCCAACGGCCCCGAATCGACAAAGACGCGGAAGTTTTCTGAAGCCGGTCCGTCGTGAAGTGTGCGCGCGACTCGTTTGAGCATCGAACCGAGAACCTTGTGGTAATCACGGCCCCACGCGTACCGCGCGACCCGCCCTTCGCGCGTTGACGGTCCGTCTTCGGGGGGCGTGCGCCGGTAGTAGTTCACGCCGACGACGATGACCGACCGGCAGCCCGGCAGAAGCGCCTCCGGCCGGTACTTCATCGACGCGTGGCGCCGAAGGTACTCCATCGAGCCGTGGAAGCCGCGCAAAATCCACTCGACGTAGTCGCGTTCGCGTTCGGGCGACCCGGCGGGGCTCGCGACGCCGATAACCTCGAGTCCTTCGGAGTCGGTCGCGCGCTTGAGATCCTGCGGTATCGGCGGGTCGTACGGTGCGCGTGGAATCATCGGTCGATTGTCTCACGCGGCCCCCTCTCCGCGCAAGGCGCTCGCACGATTCTCTGCGCTTCGGCGCGCAAACCCGGAAACGTACGTTGCAAAATCCGCACCGACGTGCCGATACTCTGCATATGAGACGATTTTTCTCCGTCGGCGCGCTTGTGTTCTCTCTGTGGTTCGGTTTCTTCCTACCCGTAACCGCGTTCGGCGATAATTCGCAGCACGAGACGACCGGGCTCGCGTCGTGGTACGGAGGCAAGTTTCAGGGCCGTCTCACGGCGAACGGCGAGATCTTCGACACGAACACACTCACCGCAGCGCATCGGACGCTTCCGTTCGGCAGCATCGTGAAGGTCGTGAACGCCGAGACGGACGACGAGGTAATCGTAAGGATCAACGACCGTGGTCCGTTCGTCGACGGCCGGGTAATCGACCTCTCGCGCGCGGCGGCCGACATCCTCAGGATAACCGCGCAGGGAGTCGCCCCCGTACAACTCGAGATACTTCACCTCGCGGTGGAACCGCAGTTCCGTACGATTCAGCTCGGAGCGTTCTCGGTCCGCGAAAACGCGGCTGCGGCAGTCGAAAAACTCAAGGCTCACGGTTTTGCGGGCGCGATCGAGACGACCGCAAGCGGGGTCCACCGCGTCATCGTGCAGGGCGTACACCTCCGCGACCTCGACACGGTCACCGCGCGCCTCGCCGAGATCGGGTACTCGAATCCGCTCGTACGAATGAAGTGAATCGGTCCGGTAAAACCGGTTCTCAGGAAGACAGCTCCAAAGGATAGAAAGATGAAAAAAATCAGAATCGGCGTCGTTGGAACCGGCTCGGTGGTGCGCGAGATATACCGACACCTTTACTTTTCAAGCCGATACAGTAACTCGATATCGGTCGAGGCGATCTGCGATACGTCGGCCGAAGCGCTGACGAGTTTTGGTGACGACTGGGACGTACCCGGAAAACGGCGCTTCTCGCGGTACGAGGAGATGATCGAGTACGGTGGACTCGATGCGGTTGCGGTGAACACGCCCGACAGTTTACACCGCGCGCCGGTCGTCGCGGCGCTCGAGGCGGGTCTCGACGTCGTGCTTCCGAAACCGACCGCTGACACGGTGCAGGACGTACACGAGATTATCCGGACGGTTTCTCGAACGGGGCGTTTCCTCGGCGTCGATTATCACAAACGCGAGGATCCGGTCACGAAAGAAGCACGAGCACGGGTCGCCGAGGACTCATACGGAGCATTGCAGTGCTCGGTGTTTCAAATGCTCGACAAACTGCTCGTCTCTGATCCGAACCACGAGCCGCGGTTCTTCTCGTCTCCGGATTTTGCGCAGAAGAACAGCCCGGTTTCGTTTCTGACGTCGCACATGGCCGACACGTTCATGTACATTACAGGGCTTAGGCCGCTCGAGGTGCGCGCGGTCGGGTACCGGCAGAAACTACCTTCGCTCGAGCCAATCGCCGTGTCGGGTTACGACCTCGTCGATACGACAGTGATGTTCGAACACGGCGTCACGTGTCACATCATCACCGGATGGACGCTTCCGAATACCGCGGACTGCTTGACCGTTCAGACCGGACGCCTGATCTTCACCGACGGCATGCTCGACCTTTGGGAGAACCACTACGGATTCCGCGAAGTAACGCCGCACGGAATCGAGAACAGGAACGTCCTGTTCCGAAATTTCGAGCGTGACGGAGTGGTCTCGGGTTACGGAATCGACAGTCCCGGGAAGATCATCGAGAACATAGGTCGATTCCGCCGCGGCGAGATACCCGATGATGAGCTCGAGAGCCTGCTCTCGCCATTTGCGCTCGGGCTCTTCACGACGCTCGTGTGCGATTGCGCTCATGCCTCGCTCGCCTCGGGGGTCGAACACGACCGCGGCGTGGTGGTCGGCGCCCCGATCGAGACCCGGAGATTTCTGACTGAAAAAATCGGAAACGAGTCCAATCTCTACTTCGCGTAAATGGGAGAACGGTAGTATACTCGAGTCGACGGAACGAAAATTGCCGGGGGTGGTGTTCCGATGTTGGCCGAGGTGAAAAAAGCGCGTCAGGTCGCGGGCGAAGGATTCAGACGATGGTTCATGGACAGCGAGCTCGACTTGATTGTGTGGTACTCTGATGAGTCGCAGTCGCAGTCGCAGATCGACGGCTTTCAGTTCTGTTACGACAAGGCGACGACCGAGCACGCGGTGACGTGGCGGCGCGGGCACGGAGTTGTACACCACCGCGTCGACGACGGCGAGCTACCGTTCGGCGCAAAGATGAGCCCGACGCTGACGGCCGACGGCACCGTCGATATCCCGCGGATCAAACGACTTTTTCTCGAAAACGCGCACCGACTCGAGCCCGAGCTCGTTAAATTCGTCGCGTCACGGTTGACCGTGAACCCGTCCGGGTGACGCAGGCACACCCCCGTGAAGCGCGCACGTCCGCGTGAGCGACGCGCGCGAAAACCGTGCGTTGCCGTTACGACAGACGCCGCTCGACGCGCGCGGGAAGAGAAAACGATGCGGTATGCATTTTCGGCGTGTAGTACGACAGCGTGTCGGCGAACGCGGCGGTGCGCTCGCGATCGAACCCCGTTACGGGGTTCCGTCCCTTCGAACACAGAGTGAAGCCGATCGTCCCGCTTGGATACGTCGGAACCATCGTCGTGTAGTAGCCCCAGACCGGAAAAAGCGATCGCGCGTAGGAGACGAGTTGCGCGACGGTGTCCTCGTGGTAAAAAATCGACTCCGACTGCGTCACGGCGATTCCGTCCTCGCGCAAGCCGCTGCGGAGCGCGGTGTAGAACTGCTTTGAGAACAACACCTCGGCGGGGCCAATTGGATCCGACGAGTCGACGATGATCACGTCGTACTCGTTTGGGCGTGCGGCCACGAAAGCGGCGCCGTCCTCGGCGTACACCGTTACACGCGGATCGTCGAACGATGAGGCAAGAGTCGGCAGGTGCTTCCGGCACAGCCGCACGACATCCGGGTCGATCTCACAGAGATCGATCCGCCGAACAGAGTCGTGTTTCAGCACCTCCCGCGCGGTGCCGCCGTCGCCGCCGCCTATGATCAAAACGTCGCGCGGCGCGGCGTGCGTCGAGAGCGGAACGTGCGCGATCATCTCGTGATACGAGCTCTCGTCCCACTCCGTGCACATCACGACGCCGTCGAGCACGAGCATCTTGCCGAACGGAGCTGTCTCGAGAATCTCGATCGTCTGGAACGGCGAGGCGAACCGCTCGACCGTCCGGTTGATCCGGATTTTGAACGTTCGGCCCAAATCGATCTCGTACGCCTCTTCGAACCACGTCTGCGATTGCGTCGGCATCGTCACCCTCCTATCGCGTAGCTATTGCCCGCGACGAGAGGAAGGTCGCCGTCGCGCACCGCGCGCGTGCGGTCCATCACACCACGATCGAGCGTGACGACCTCGCAGCGTCCGGCGCCGAACTCGCGTTCGATGTACTCGAGCGCGGCGTCGTTATCGAGATCTCCGCACGTGAAGATATCGACCGCGGCGTAGCCGTGTTCGGGCCACGTGTGGATCGTGAAGTGTGACTCGGCGATGACGATGACACCGCTCACCCCGTACGGGGAGAACGTGTGAAAAAACGGCTTAACGATCGTGGCGCCCGAAAGCTCGGCTGCGGTGAGGAGAATTTCTTCTACTCTTTGGCTGTCATTGATAGCGAACTCGTTGCAGTCAAAGAGCTCCACTATCAGATGAGTTCCCAAACCCGCCATGGCAAACCCCCTACAGAGTTGGTCTACGTCCCTTTCAAGACGTAATCAACCGCGACGGAATCGTGGTTGACGCTTTGCCCTGGGAATTCAAGATCCCCATGTGGTGCGGCAATGAAAATAACAATTTCGCCTTTGTAGATTATCCCGGGAAAAAAATCAAGCTGTCGACCGGAAAAAACATCAAACCGCGCGATTATAGTCCCCGTGTTCGGCCGCAACGACGATCTTCCCGGGATTGAGGATCCCGTTGGGGTCAAAAACCGCTTTGATGCCCCGGAAAATCTCGATCTGGGATTGGGACATCACGATCGGCAGATACTTCACGCGTTTGTGCCCGATTCCGTGTTCGCCGGAGATCGTTCCACCGTGCCCGGCCGCCGCGGTGTACAACTGCTCGAGCACCGGCACGAGCCTCTCGCGGAAACTCCGCTCCGAGTCGTCCCCGGCGAGCACCGTCGCGTGTAGATTCCCGTCGGCCGCGTGCCCAAAACACGGGATCCGGATCGAGTGTTCCTCCGCGATCCGGGCGATGTCGCGCACCATCGCGGGGATCGAAGCGACCGGAACGACGATATCCTCGAGCGCGTTGAGCTTCGCGTGATGCTTCAGTGCCCACGGAATCTGTTTTCTGATCTTCCAGAACCGCGAGGCGGTCTTCTCGGTATCGGCGCGGTACGTGTGCAGGGCACCGGAGGCGGCGCAGACCGAATCGATCGTGCCGATCTCGCGATCGACGATCGCCGCATCAGGGCCGTCGGACTCAAACAACATCATCGCGCCGGCCGTTTCGTACGGCAGGGTTTCACGGACCATCGTGCACGCCTCACGCAGGCAAAACGCGTCGGCGTACTCGGCGGACGATGGGATAATTCGGTGTGTCGAAACGATACGTGGCAATGTCGAGATCGCGGTGGTGGTGTCCGGAAAAAACGCGAGCAAAGCCGTTCGATGGACGGGTCTCGGCATGAGCCTGATAAAGACCTTGGTAACGACCGCGAGCGTGCCTTCCGACCCGACGATGAGGCTCACAAGATCGTACCCCGTGACGTCCTTGAGCCGTTTCCCTCCGAGCTGCATCAC
>PXBQ01000392.1 GCA_003566875.1 Spirochaetaceae bacterium
CCTCGAGCATCCCGAATCGTGTCTCGCTCATCATCCGCGGGCTCCGCTCATCGACCACACCGATCACCGCGTCAACCGAGTTGACCGCGCGCCGAAGCTTGATAAACGTATCGAGCGCCAGGATCTCTGCTTTCGTGCCACGGTACTTCGTTCCCATCGAACCTCACAACGAAAGAAATGTATTACAGTTCATAAATGAACTGTTCATTTATGAACAATGTACAAGTGAATGCCGTGAAAGTCAAGGAATTCGGTGTTCATCGAGCCGATCGGAGTGCAGCCCGAACGAGTTGAGCGGGAAACTGCTCGCCTCGCGGAAAGCAGTGGTCAAGCGCTTGTCTGCACGTCCGATCCTTTACGGTACTTTCCAGGCGTTACGCCGACGACTTGCCGGAACTTTCGAATACAATTCGGCACATCATGGTAACCGACTCTCGCGACAATCTCCCGGACCGTGAAGTCGGTGGAGCGGAGCAGCACCATCATCCGCTCGATACGCAGATCACTTATGTACTCACTGAAGGTCTTGCCCGTCTGCTCCTTGAACACGCGACTGAGGTGCGAAAGAGACAGGCCGAACCGGTCGGCAACAAGCACGAGCGAGAGCCCCGCGTCACCGTAGTTACTTTCCACGAACTCGACAACGTGACTGACCATTCGATCGACGGAACTGCTACGATCGACGACAACGAGTCGACAAACGGTCTGAACGAGGGCCGCCACTCCGTCAATGTCTCCGCTGATGTCCGGGGTCGACTCTATCGGGTACTTCAGCGCAAGATGCCGCGGAATATCTCGAACCGCTGAAGCAAGTTCACGCAGGTACTCGAGACGCGATTCCTCACTGTGCACCACTCCCTCGATGGTTCGTTCGATATCATGAAGGGTCCCTATTGCGAGATCGACCTGACCTTCCTTGACGGCCTGGAGAAGCCTCAACCGAAGCTGAAGAGGAAGCCGTGGCAGGCGCGCAGCCGGCCCCGTGATATCTGCGAAGAATTGCAGCCGGACTTCGTCCGCTGCCGTGTAATCACTCGCCGCCATCGCCTCGACGTAAGACTTCGCGATACCCTGAATCCCCAGGTGGACGAGCCCAACCGCTACCGAAGGCGTCGAGGGAAGGAGTCCTCCCAGTCGAGTTAGCGCTGCTGAGACAATCCGGCGCTGCAAAGATTTCTCGGAACGGATAGGTGCAAGGTTAACGATTACCGCGATCGCTTCGCGCCGGTTTACCTCTACTCCGCACGCGATGTAGTCGTCGGCGCCAAACTCGCTCACCGACTGAATCACCGCCTCTCTCTCCCAGGCAGACGTGCTATTTCGCGCAGTGATCGCAATCTGGAACACGAAGTAATGCGAATGAGGAAACGAGACTCCCCCGGACGGTCCCAACGACTGGAACACCTCTTCATCGATACCCTGAAGGAGCCGCGTCAGCAGCTGCGCGCGGGCCAGCGGGCGTTGAGATTCGATGGCGGACGCAAGCCTGTCTCTTGCCTTGTACGCGTCGCTTATACCCACCAGAATAGCTTCGATCTCGGTGAATCGACTTGAGATGGACGGATGAGAAACCGTTGGCTCAGACTGCGTCCGCTGCCGGACAGCGAAGTCTTGGAGTGCGCGGATCGGCGAATATGTGCTCCACGAAAACCAGAAGGAAACCAACACGCCGACGACCGCGAGGGCCAGCGCAAAAAACATCAGCTTGTTTCTCATCTCGGTTACCCGGATCTGGTGCGCCTCACGCCCCACCACGGTGATGAAACGCCACTCTCCATACGACGACGAGACGGCGGCGATCGTAAAGTCGCCGTCTTCGGTCTCAATCGTCGTCGTTGTCTCATCGCTTCCGTCGAGAACGTTCGTGACGATACCCTGCCACGCCGCGGGAGACAGAACTTCGTGCGGGTGCGGGTGGGATACCAGGACCGTACCCGATGAGTCGATGAGCGCGACGGCGCCGTCCGATTCGGGAAGTGCGTTCGCCATCAACGTGACGACTTCGGTCTCGCGAATCAAGTAAAGAATTGTCGCGTGCGGATGCGGACTTCGCGGCGGAATCGGATAGATCAAGACCAGAACCCGTTCCGCGGCAAAACCCAGGCGATACTCCTGCACAGGAAGCATCACGGGACCCGCGCTATCGTTGACGAGACGCCGGATCAGGTCGGGCGACAAATGTTCAAAACTCGCCACCGCGTCGACAAATCGATTCCACGACATCGAGCCGGTCGACATGAAGACGTCGGACTCCCCTTGTGGCAGCAGTATGATGTCCAAAAGCACCGCTGCGCTCGAGGCGTACCGGACGAGCTCGCGTACAGCCTCCAATCGGGAGTAACCGGTCTGTCTCAATTGAAAAACGGTGAGACGCGGATCCGATGAAATTCTCACGGCCATCGCGTCAAGCTCGGAAAACCGCTGTTCGAGAACGTCGCGCAACTGCCGCAGTGCCGCAACACTCGAGGCGTCTACCTCCCTGCGCAAGTCCCGCAACGCAGTCACCTGGAACATGACTCCGAAGGCGAGCAACGGCACCAGAAAGACCAGTATGTAGGAAAGCAGGTACCTCCGAAACAGCGACGAGCGGTGTTCTCTCAATGTCTACCATCCCGCCGGACTGGTTGACTCCGGCTACTGTCCCGGCACAATCGCGTCGTGCTCCGCGAGAAGATTTCTTAGTCTCCCAACGTCAACGGTCCGTACCCGACCTTCGTTCTCGAGCGCAATCGTCGCGGCCGCCCCGGCCGCTTGCCCCATCGCCATGCACGGAGCCTTCACACGAATGGCTGAGTTTGCCATACGATCGCTTGAGAGGCAACGGCCTGCCACCAGAAGATTTACCGCGCGTTTCGGCACAAGAGCGCCAAACGGGACCGTCGGGACTTTTCCGTCCGACTTTTCAAGATACCGAATCCTGAGCGACTCCTGATCCTCCTGCCCTTGACGAACCCCACGATGCAGATCGATCGGATAGAACGCGTAACACACCGCATCATCCCACTGTCGTGCGCTGAAGTAGTCCTTCTCGGTCACGTACTCAAGGCCGGTTATCCGGCGGCTTTCGCGCAGAGCAACCGAGGATCCCAAGGCGATCGGTTCAAAGTTCTCGGCACCTTTGACATGAGTACGAGCCCACCTTGAGACTCGTGCCACCGATGAACGCCCACGGATCTCCGCATCGGATTTGTTTCTGCTGTCGGCTCCATCGATCGGATGGACGTGGTTGAAGTTGTTTCCAAGGTGCCTGAACAGGCTCGCCGGGTTCCCGCGCGGTTCCGGCCAGTAATCACCGAGTTCGAGTTCACCACGCTCACGCGCGGCTGCCCATGCGTCGTTGACCTGGTTTTCGTCGATCTCGGATAGATCGAACCCTATCGGGTAAAACCGGAGCGTTCCCGGCTGAACCTCTCCGGTGTACTTCTCGCCGAGTTCGTACTCAAGCCCGGCGAGCGCTGCAACATCGCCATCCCCTGTGGCGTCGATGAACACCGCCCCACGGATTAGTTGTAGACCCGACTTCGTACCTACAACAACTCCATCGAGCGCGATTCCGGCCGCGCCGGTTTCGGTCCGGTCGCTCTGACGCCATGCGACGTCAGCGACCGGGTGATGATAAAAAAGCTCGACACCGGCGCGCGCGCAGTACTGATCCATGTAGTGCGCCGCCATCGGCCAGTTGACCCGCACGCCAAGCTGCGAATGCCGTAACCCCGCGAAGAAGTCGGGGATCTGCGCCCAACCGTCGCGTGCAAGCTCATTCACGAACTCCCAACCGATCCCGGCGATGATATGCTGCTCGTGCGCGTAGAAGAGGGCGATGTCTGGATTTCCGCCCCCGGTGATCACGCCCCCGGGACCCGCCGTAGCCTCGATTAGCGCCGTCCGCGCCCCGAGCCGCGCCGCCTGCACGGCGGCGCAGAAACCGGCCGGCCCGGCGCCGCATACCACAACATCATACTCGCCTACAACGGGCAGGGCTCGTTCAAGTTTCCATGTCGCCATCTGCAACTCCTTCGCCGGTCGGTCACGGTTCCGGTCGGTACGTCAACGGAAGTACGCGTTATATGCCTGCTGGTAGATCGCTACCAGATCGCGAATCCCCATCTGCTCAAGTACCCGAAGATGCGCCTGCCACCGTGCGTCGGTCAATGGCTCCTCGCCGGAAATGAAACGCGCTTCGATCTGTTCGACGTACGGGTCCATGTCCGCGAGGATCGCGGTCACACGGCGTTGGTCGGCATCGGAAAGCACCATTCGAGGCACCATGAACTCCCAATAGGGAACATAGCCGGCTGTTGTCTCGCGGTACAGGTGCAACGCGTGCGGAACGTCGAGTCGGCTGATCCAGTAGCTGAGCCGGATGTGAGGCGGCGCCGTCTGTCCGCCAGGTGTGGCTGCAGCTCGAGACTCAACGTTGCTCATCCCCCCTGGTGCGATCTGTACCCACCGGTCGCGCGTTTCATCGACCCACTGCCAGCTCAATCCTTCCGGTCCCTGGTCAACAAGCTGAGACCCCTCGACCGAATAGAGGTAGTCGAGCCACCGAACGGTAGCCTCCGGGTGTGGGTTCGTAGAACCGAGAACCGCCCTGCCGTTCTGTACCCCGTTGTGACGTGGCCAGATGCGCGGCCCGCCGGCGCGCCGCGCGAGCGGGGGAAGAGCGGAGTAAAGCTCGTTCAAGTCGTACTCGTTGTAGAGGAAAGGCGCGGCGTGAGGATAGACGCCGAGGCGCTGCTCTCGACCGATCGCCGCGAGTTCCGGGTCCGTGTTCGTGAAGATGTTGTTGTCCAGGAGTTCCTCGCGGTATAGGCGGTTCATGAACGTCAGGTACTCGCGGAATCCGTCCATCGACGGGATGTAACTCACCGTTCCGTCCGCGTCGGCACTGATCATCGGGAACCCGTTGAGCCAAAGGATCCCGAACGGCGCGAGCATCGCGTGCCTCAGCCGAGCGACGCTCCCACTCGTCAGAGGAATCTCGTCTCTCTCACCGTTACCGTTGGGGTCTTGATCCCGAAATGCGACAAGTACGTCGTAGAACTCGTCGAGGGTCGTCGGCATCGACAGACCCAAATTATCCAGCCACTCGGTCCGGATCCAGGTCTTCTCGGTCAGGTCGAACGGAATCTCATTGATCCGCGGGAGCGCGTAGATATTGCCGTCTGCTGCCGTCATCGCTCGCCTTATTTCCTCGTTTGCCTCCATGTGAGTTTGGAGTTCGAGCATATACCGATCGACCAGATCATTGAGTGGCATGAGTGCGCCCTGGCTGCTGAACTGCGTGATGTCCCCTTCAGTGAAATCCACGCCGAAGAAGAGATCGGGAATCGTTCCGCTTGCGAACAGTATGCTTTTTCGCTCGCGATACGCAGTCCCGATCGGCGTTTCATAGGTGAAAGAGATGTTGGTCTTCTCCGCCATCACGTCGAAGAAAGGCAAATCGTCCCACTGCGGCCGGTTTGCCCCGCGGATCCCGAAGAGACTCAGGGTGATCGGTTCGTCGACAATCGGAAAGCCGCTCTCGTTGAAACCGACATCTGAACTCGCCGCGGCTCGTTCGGTCTTGCCGGCCGCCATCGCGAAGCCCGCGACCATTACTGCTAGCGTTATGACCATTAGCTTTCGAAACAGTGCTGTTGTCGTCATGACAACCTCCTAATATTCCGGTTCTCCCCGGTTAATCTGATACGCCAACGGCGTTTCGGTTCATTACCCTTTGATCGCCCCAATCATGATCCCTTTCGTGAAGTACCTTTGTACGAACGGGTACGCGACCATGACCGGGACGCTTGCGACGATCATCACCGTGTAACGGACCAGGTCTGCGATTCTGGCCATCTGCGCTATAGCTTCCGCGTCGTCGAGCGACATCATCGCGCTCGCGCCCATTTCGCCAACGATCAGAATCTCGCGCAGGATGAGTTGCAGCGGCATCAAGTCTCTGCGGCTGATGAAGATGAGCGCGTTGAAAAAAGCATTCCAGTGTCCCACGCCGTAGAACAACGCGAGCACTGCGACGATCGGCGAGCTGAGCGGCAGCACGATCGACCAGAAGAACCGCGCGTTGGAGCAACCGTCCATCTGAGATGCATCGAGGAGCTGTTGTGGGATAGTTGACTGGAAATACGTGCGCGCGATGATGATGTACCACATTGCGGCCGCGTTTGGAAGGACCATCGCCCATATCGTGTTGATCAGCCCGAGGTTTCGAACAACCAGGTAGAGCGGAATTATCCCACCGCTGAAGAACATGGTAAGAGAAAAGACGACCGTCAGTGCAGTTCTTCCGACGAAGTCCTTACGCGAGAGAGCGTACGCACAGGGAAGAGTGACGCCGAGATTGATGAGGGTTCCGAGAACGGCATACATCGTCGTATTGCGATAACCCATCCAGATCTCGGCGTTCGAAAAAACGCGTGCGTATCCCTCCAACGTGATGCCTTTCGGGAAAAGCCACATCTCGCCACGGTGAACGGCGTCCGGGTTGCTGAACGAAGCACTGATCACAAACACAAGCGGATACGCCACAGCGATGAGGACGAGCCACAATAAAACCGAGTTGATCGCGAGAAACACACGATCGGCAGTCGTCTCCGAGATCGGACGGACCGGACGCCGCAACACCATACGTGCTTTCAGGGTACGCTCAACGGCTACCATAGGCCTGTCTCCCCTGTCCTGCGGGCAATCGCGTTCACCGAGACGAGCAGGAGGAAGTTCACGACCGAGTTGACCAGTCCGACCGCAGCCGCGAAGCTGTACTGGAAATTTTGCAGCCCTGCCTTGTATACGTACGTCGAGATGACCTCGGACGTGCTGAGGATGAGAGAATTCTGCAATAGAAACACCTTTTCGAACCCAACGCTCATGATCTGGCCCGTGTTCAAAATGAGCAAAATGACAATGATCGGTAGAATACCGGGTATGTTGATGTGCCGAACCCGCTGTAACCTCGATGCTCCATCGATGATCGCTGCTTCGTAAATCTCACTATCGATCCCCGATAACGCCGCAAGATAGACGATACTGGCCCAGCCGGTCGTCTGCCACACACCCGAGAGAACATAGATCGACTTGAAGTACTCGGGTCGAACCATGAATCTCACCGGTTCACCGCCGAGCGCCACGATCATGTGGTTCACGATTCCGGAGGGCGATCGGAGAAAGATGAGAATCATACCGGTCATCACGACGACCGAGATGAAGTTCGGCGCGTAAGTGACGGTCTGAACGATACGCTTGAACCGACCGCTCCGCACCTCGTTCAGCATCAACGCAAGCATGATCGGAGCCGGAAACCCGACGGCGAGTTGGTATACGCTTATACCGACCGTGTTACGGATAAGGGTCCAGAA
>PXBQ01000442.1 GCA_003566875.1 Spirochaetaceae bacterium
CGGTCAACATGGCGGCGAGCGGCGCGAGCGACTCTTTCTTTTTGCCGAACGCCGGCGGAATGATCACGACGAGCGCGGTCGCGCCCGGTTTTGTCGACGTCGTATTGACCAGAGCCTTGATCGGGCGGCCTTCACCGTCGTGGTACGTCACGGGTCGGGACAACCCGCCGGCGCCGATCTTTCCGGTCGTTCCGGCTTTTTTCATCGCTTCCCATTCGGACTCGGTTACCGTGCGCGTCGCCGGTTCTCTCCGCTCTATTCCGACCTCGATGCCGATATGCGCCGTCGGGCCGTCGGCGCGCTCTTCGACCGTTACGTGCCGTATCTCGCCTCGTGTCGAGTTGGCGTGTTCGAACCGATAGCGAAGGCCACGTCCGGCCGCGAGCGCCGCAGAGAGCTCGCCGCTGAGCGGAATCTCGCACCGGAGACCACGTCTGCTCACGTCGAGAAGCCGGCCGACGATGTTTTCTCCCGGCAGATCGTCGAGCTCGAGAACAAGCTGCTCCGCGTCTCGCGGGCGGACCCTGTCGTCGCCTCGTTTTTCCGATCGGTAGATACGGCCCGGCGCGACGATGACAAGCGAATCTTCCGAAGCCGAAACGCTCGGCGTCGAGAAAAAGAAACTGCTTCCGGTGTACGTGAAACTCGCGTACACCGTATCTCCGGGTGTCAACCTGGCGCCGGCTTCCGAGCGATGCACAGTGAGCCGTTGCGCGTGAACGCCGGCCGGAGCGATTGTTGCGGTCTCGATCCTGTGGGAACCTTCGATCAAGAGGCTGAGCTCGACTCCCGCGTTCGACGCGTGGTGCAGGATCGTCGCGGCGGCCGATCCGACGACGATGTGCTCGCGATCGTGACGGTTTGCGAGCCGGTTGTGTACCATTCTGAACGCCTCGCCGGCGCCGGCCGTGACGATGAAGTTACGCACGCGCGCACCGTCGATCTCGCTGACACGCATGATTCTGAGGCCGGCCGTCGCGAAGCCGGACGAACGGTCTTCTATCGTGTACACGACCGACGCAGCGACCGAGACCGCTCGTTCGTCGCCGGGCAGTCGAAATGTCAGCGCGATCGCGGCGTGCACCGGGATTGTGCCTTCGATCGTCACGAGCAGGCCGCCGAGTGAAAGATTGTCGATCGATCGAACCGTGACGTCGTCGCGATCGCTCGTGACGTCGTCGATGTGGCACTCGAGGCGTGGGATCTTCCTGGCGTCGCGGCCTTCGCTCGTTGATTCCTGCGAGAATGCTGCGCGGACGTACGCGTCGATCAGCGTGAGTTGGTCTTCTTCCTGGAAATCGAACTCGAGGCCGAGTTCGTGCCGCGAAGGATCGGTAGACGATTCACGCACGAGGCGCACGGGAATACTCAGGCGCTCGGCGCGACTCGGCAGCGAGAACGACACCGACTGCACCTCGTCGTGCGAAACCGGGACATTCACGATCACACGCATCCCCGATGTGCTGAGATCGATCGCCCGCGCTTCGAGTGTCTTCCCTGTTGCGTTGAATACTACCGACCCGCTGTGCGAAATACGGACGTTTCGTCTCATCTGTCTGCTCCATTGGAAGTCCGCTATCGTCTCGGAGGTACTCCGGTATCGCTTGGCGAAAGAGTACCGATTCGCGCGCCGCTGTTCAACCCGACTTGAGTGCCGTGAAGCTTGGTGAATGCCGTTTCACCAACGGTTCCGGACGTGACCTGCTCGACGATTTCCCGTATACTGCGCCAATATGGATCCACGACGAAGCATATATCCGGCGCGCGCCTCGGCGACGAAGCCGTTTTCCCTTTTGGTAAAGCCCGCGTCCGCCGACTGTAACCTTGAGTGCACGTACTGTTTCTATCTCGACCGAAAGGAGTTGTACCCCGAGCACCGACGGCACCAAATGAGCACCGCGGTTCTCGATCGGATGATCGGCACGTACATGCGGACGCAGCAACCGGTGTACTCGTTCGGATGGCAGGGCGGCGAGCCGACTCTGATGGGGCGTTCGTTTTTCCGTACCGTCACCGAACTGCAGGAGCGGTACGGGCGGCCGGGAAGCACCGTCGCGAACGGTTTGCAGACAAACGCGACGCTGATCACCGACGAGCTCGCGGCGCATCTCAAGCAGTACAACTTTCTGCTTGGAGTGAGCCTCGACGGGCCCGCGGAGATTCACGACACGTATCGCGTGCACACCTCGGGCCGTGGCTCGCACGCTGACGTCCTGCGCGGCATCGAGACGCTCCGTCGCCACGGCGTCGAGTTCAACGTTTTGACTCTCGTGAACAACGAAAACGTCGTGCGCCCTCGCGAGACGTACCGATACCTCAAGGACCTCGGCATCATGTACCACCAGTACATCCCGTGCGTCGAGTTCGATGAAAACGGTGACCTGCTCCCGTTCGCGATTACCGGCGAACAGTGGGGTGATTTCCTGAACGGCGTGTTCGACGAGTGGACCGCCGGCGACACCGAGACGGTCTCGATCCGGCATTTCGACTCGGTCCTTACGATGCTCGTCGACGGCTACGCGAACGCGTGTTACCTCGCGCGAAACTGCCGGCAGTACTTCGTCGTGGAGTTCAACGGCGACGTCTACCCGTGCGATTTTTTCGTGCAGAGGGAGAAGCGGCTCGGAAACATCATGAGCGACGACTGGGATATCCTCTGGGCCGCGTCGAAGTATCGTGATTTCGGGCACATGAAGCACAGATGGAACGACGACTGCGCGCGCTGCCCGTACTTGAAGTTGTGTTCGGGTGACTGCCTCAAACATCGGTTTGCGCACGACGAGAACCCGTCCAATCTCAGCGCGCTCTGCGAGGGATGGAAAAAATTCTACGCGCACACGTTGCCGGAGTTTGAGGCGCTTGCCAAAAAAATCCCTGAGTTGAGGCAAAACGAATTGAGACGAAGAACCGCCGCGGAGGCGCAGAATGGATGAGTCTTCTTTCTCTCCGACCGATAACGACGAGATTATCGGAGTCGTCACTCACTATCATCGTCACATGAAGTTCATCGCGTCGGTTTTCTCGGTCGCGTCGTTGTTGGTTGCGGGTGCGCTCGTCGTATTAGTACGGTCGACCATCCTGCCGGCGGCGATCGCGATCATCGTGTTGTCGGTGGTCACGACGATCTTCCGGCTCCGCGTGCGACGGCTCGAGACCGAGCCAACGCTCGTCGTGACGGGTGTCGTGAACTCGATCGGTGACGACGGGCGTGTCGGCATGGTCGTGAGCGATGTGGAGACCGTTCTGCCGCGCGTGCCGCGCGCAGGAACGTCGGTCGCCTTGCGTCCGCGATACGGTAAGGTACCCGAGATCGGCGATGAGTTCTCGTTTCGCGCTCATCGTACGATTCGTGACTCGTTTTTTATCGGAGCGGAGTCTTCGTGCGTCGTGATGCCGCACGACGGAGTCGCGCGGTGGAACGCGTAAGCTATCCGAGGGCGGGCCTCACGTCGACCGGACAGCCTTTTGTCGAGGTACGCGAAGGTGAACCGCGCCTTTTTGTGTTCGACGGCCTCCCGGTCCACAACGCCGTCCCGGAAGGTCTGATGCTGCAGGGCGTCGCCGACGCGTATCGCGAGTACGCGCGCGCGTACTCGGTCGTCGTTTTTTTCCCCCCGATCGGGAACGCTTCGGGCCTCACGATCCCTGAGGTCGCGAGAATATATGTCGATTCGATGAAGGAGTTCGGACCGTCACCCGCGCACGTCCTCGGAGTCGCGTACGGCGGCATGGTCGCTCTCGCGGCCGCCGCGCTTTTTCCTGCCGCGATCGATCGTCTCGCCGTCGTGACCGCAGCCCACCGGCTCGGAGCCGCTGCGCGGTCCGCGATCCCCGGCTGGATCGATCTCGCGCGCGAACACCGCTGGCGCGATCTGCACCGCGCGATGAGCGAGGCGATCAGGACCGGAGCCGTGTCGCGTGGGTTTTTCGGGATGATTTCGTGGCTCTTTCCGGGGCTGCTCGGCACCCCCGACGACGCCGACGAGTTCATCGGCGCGCTCGAAGCGCTCTCCGCGTGTGACCTGTCGTCTCAGCTTCCGTCGATACGCGCGGCGACGCTCGTACTCGGCGGCGACCGCGACTTCTACTACCCCGAGGACGAGATCCGGGCGACCGCGGACAGGATCGCGCGCTCGGATTTGAAAATATTCCAGAAGACGGGACACGACGCGGTCAAGACGCGCGCGGAAGAGATCGAAGAATCCGTGCTCGAGTTCCTCGGGCGGGAGAAATAGAAATGCTTGGCGGGTTTGGTTTCATCCTTCTTTTCCTCACGATAGGAGAGGCGATCGCGCTGACCGGCATCGGTCTGCCGGGCAACGTGATCGGTATGGTGATGCTCGCCCTCGCACTCGCGGTCGGCGTCGTGAAACTCGACGCGGTCAAACCCGCCTCCGACGTGCTTCTGAAGAACCTCGCGTTTTTCTTCATCCCGGCCGGAGTCGGCGTGATGGTCCACGGAAAGGTGATCGCGGCGAACTGGATCGCGATCACCGTCTCGGTCGTCGTGAGTTTCCTCGTCGTGCTCGTCACGGTCGGGCTCATGCAGAAACTTCTGACCCGCCGGCGATTGCGCAACGGGCCGCGCAACGGGCCGCGCGACCAGTCGGAGAAGCCCTCGTGACCGCGTTCATCGAACTCCCGATCTTCCACCTGACTCTGACGTTCCTGGTGTACGTTGCGGCGGTCGCGGTGTACGCGCGCGTTCGTTTTTTTCTCTTGCACCCCGTGCTCGTGACGATGGTGCTCGTGATCGTCGTGCTGCGAATTCTCGGCGTCGAGTACGAGACGTACGAGCGCGGCGGCAGGTACATCACGTTCTTCCTCGGACCGTCGGTCGTCGCGCTCGGGGTCCCGCTCTACCGCGAGTTCCGTGCCCTGCGCGACTCGGCTCCCGCGATTCTCGTCTCCGTTCTGCTCGGAAGCGCGGTCGGGATCGTCTCGGCGGTCGTTCCGCTCATCGTCGCGGGCGCCCCGTACGAGGTGATCGTGTCGCTCGCGCCGAAGTCGGTCACGACACCGATCGCGATCGGGATCGTCGAAGGACTCGGCGGCAACGTCTCGCTCGCCGCGAGCGTCGTCGTGATCACGGGTGTGCTCGGCGCGGTCGTCGGTCCGCCGATCCTCCGGCTGTTGCGCGTCGGCGAGGCGGTCGCGTTCGGGCTCGCGATCGGCGCGTCGTCGCACGGCATCGGTACCGCGCGCGCTCTCGAGGACGGCCCACGCCAGGGAGCCGCTGCGAGCCTCGCGATCTGCCTGAACGGCATCATGACCGCGATCCTCACGCCGCCGTTGGTGCGGCTTCTGATCTCGGTGATGTGACCCATTCTTGACAACCCGTGCCGCGCGCCGTACGATCGCAGGTCATGAACAAACTGAAAGTTTCTGCGAACAAACGGTACCTCGAGTACACCGACGGGACGCCGTTCTTCTGGTTGGGCGACACGGCGTGGGAGCTGTTTCACCGGCTCGACCGCGACGAGGTCGCGATTTACCTCGACAACAGGGCGAAGAAGGGCTTTTCGGTACTCCAGGCGGTCGTGCTCGCGGAGCTCGACGGCCTCGATACACCGAATGCGTACGGGCACACGCCGCTTCACGATAACGATCCGACTCGGCCGAACGAGGCATACTTCGAGCACGTCGATTTCGTCGTTGCCGAAGCGGAGAAACGCGGCCTCTTCATCGCGATGCTCCCGACGTGGGGCAAGTACGTCGTCGAGATGGGAAAGTGGTCGCAGCCGATCTTCACGCCGGAGTCCGCGCGGACGTACGGGGAGTATCTCGGCTCGCGGTACAAGGACAAGCCGATCATCTGGGTCCTCGGCGGCGACGTTTTCACCAGTACAGACCGCGACCGCGCGATCTTCTCCGCGATGGCCGACGGTCTCGGCGCGGGAGATGACGGCGCGCACCTCAAGACGTACCATCCTCGCGGGCCCGGTCGATCGAGCGAGGACTGGCACGAAGCCGAGTGGCTCGACTTCAACATGAGCCAGACCTCGCACGCCGCGCCGTCGCACGACTCGGGGCTCTCGGCGGCGTCCGACTACGCGAAGGAACCGATCAAGCCGACGCTCGACGGCGAACCGCGGTACGAAGGCATTCCGGTGGGCTTCTACAACGCGGGTGCGCGGCCGATGGATCGGTTCGACGACTACGACGCGCGGACCGCGGCGTACTGGTCGATCTTCTCGGGAGCGTGTGGACACACGTACGGCCACAACAGCGTATGGCAGATGTGGCTTCCCGGGCGGAACCCGATCATCAGCGCGAACACGCCGTGGACCGACGCGATCGACCATCCCGGCGCGTTCCAGATGGGCCACCTCGCGCGACTGTTCCGAAGCCGCGCGTGGCAGAAGCTCAGGCCCGATCGCGGGATGGTCCTCGGCGCGCCGCTGACCGGGCCGTCGCTCGTGCGGGGGCTGCGTGCCGACGACGGCTCGTTCGGCTTCGTGTACTCGAGCCAAGGCGAGCCGTTCACGATCGAGCTCACGACGTTCGACACGCCGCAGCTCACTGGGAAGTGGTTCGATCCACGTTACGGCGTGATTTACCCGATTCACACCGGTTCCGCGCGCGGCTTTCAGACGTTCATTCCGCCGACGGCAGGCCGTGGTCAGGACTGGGTACTGTTGCTCGAAGATCCGCGGCTCGGGTTCCCGGACGAGTTGTTCGACGCACCGAAAAAGGATCTTCCTCCCGACACGACCGAACGTCCTGCGGAGTGGTAACGACAGTAACGAAGCCCGGCGATTTTTTTCGGGAAAAGCGAGTAAAAAATGACGAAGAAACCTAACGTCCTGTTGATCCTGACCGACCAACTCCAGAAAGGGTACACCGGTCCCGGCGCCCCGGGCGCGACGCCCGCGATGAACGCGCTCGCAGCGCGCGGCGTCCGGTTCGAGCGCGCGTACACGCCGAACGCGGTGTGCTCGCCCGCGCGCGCGAGCATCATGACCGGGCTGCTGCCTCATAACCACGGCGTCCTCTGGGTCACTCACGTCGTCGACGACGACCAGGGGTTGATCCGAAGCGAGAAACCCCACTGGGCGAGTCGGCTCGTCGACGCGGGGTACGACACCGCGTACGTCGGGAAGTGGCACGTCGAGCACGACGAGAAACCCAGCCGGTACGGCTGGAAACGCGACCTGTCGCCGAAGAGCCCGGACTGGGCCGCGTGGGTCGAGCGCGACGGTGGCCCGGTCAACGACCGGGCGGAGCTCGAGTCCTCGGTCGTTTTGAGCGACCCGCCCGGGTACGGCGACGCTCTGATCGCGGGAATCACGCGGACGCCGGTTGAGAAGCGCACGATGGGCCGGATCGCGCAGGCCGCGGCCGAGCAGATCGGCTC
>PXBQ01000558.1 GCA_003566875.1 Spirochaetaceae bacterium
AGGAGCGGCATACGGTCGGTTCGCGATACGAACTCGCTCGCTTCGACGAGCGCGGGCGCGTCACTGTCCGCGAACAGTGGGTTTCGGACGCACGGGTCGGCAGGTCAACGTACTCGTACCATCCGGGGACCGAGACGACGGCGTACGTCCGCGACGAGGACAGTGAGGCCGGGTCGGTCGAGGAGCGGTGGTACGACGAGGCGGGGCGTCTCGTCGAAGACCGAATGACCGTCGGCACGGTAGTCGTGTCGTCGAGTACGCGCGCCTTCGACGAACACGGACGGCCCGAACGGATAGCGACCGTGACCGGCACACGGACACGGATCGAGCAGTTCGAGTACGACGGGGACCGGCTCGTGCGGCGCGAGCTGACCGAGGACGGCCGACCGGTCGTGATCGAGGTCGCTCTCGACGACGGGTCGCGCCGCGAAGATCGCTACCGTGAGGGCGTGCTTGTTCAACGGATATTCTTTGACGGAGATCGTCGCATTCGTGAGGAAGTCGTTCGCGACGGCGAGATTATCCGCGTGCGAGAGGTCCAGTGATGCTGAGCAGACCATCGCACGGGAGTCGGGCGCGATGGCCAGACTGGGTTTTTTTTGTCTCGCGGCGACACTTTCGGACGCGCCGGCGAGAGAAGGGGCATACCGCGGCGCTGCTCTCGGTCGGTGGGCTTGCCGTTGGGGTCATAACGTTGATCACGGTGATCGGCGTGATGAACGGCTTCCAGCTCGGAACGATCACGAACATCCTCGAAGTCGGCTCGCACCACGTGCGAATTGCACCCGTGAGCAAAGAACTCGCCGCGAAAAGCTCTGTCGTCGCGGGCTTCGTCGAAATCGATGAGACCGCGCTCGAAGGGATCCGGTCGATGCCCGGCGTCGTTTCGGTCTTGCCTTACCGGGACGTCCAGAGCATCGCGCGTGGATTCTTCGGAGAACCCGCGGGGGTCTTGATCCGAGCGGTCCCGCACGACGCGCTTGTCCGCGACCGCGGATTATCGGAACAGTTGAGTATCAGTACCGGCGAGTTTTCGTTCGTGGACGATGCGGTCGTGCTCGGGCACGAGCTTGCGCGTTTCCTTGGGCTGCGCGTCGGCGACGAGGTGTCATTCGTCACGATATCGGGCGCGGGGGCGCGGCCGCGCGAGATACAGCGCCGCGTAGCCGGGACGTTCCGGACCGGGTTTCTCGACTACGACAGGGCTTGGGCATTCGCCGCGATCGACGACGAGTTCGTGCGTGACGAGCCGATAGAGTGGGGAATCAAGCTCGAGAATCGATACAACGACCGCGAAGCGATCGATCGAATCGAGAGACTCTTGAGCGATCGTGCGATCGAGGCGCGCGTCGGCTCGTGGCGCGAGTACAACCGGTCCATTTTTGCGGCGCTGCGAATGGAAAAAACGATGATGACATTTTTGCTCGGGCTGATTTTCGTCGTCGTCGGCGTGAATATTCACCACGCGTTGCGCCGTAGCGTGATCGAGAGAACCGAAGAGATCGCGATTCTCAAAGCTCTCGGTGCGAGGCCGTCGGCGGTTCGCCTCGTGTTTGTGTTCGAGGGCGTGTGGATCGGTCTTGTCGGCGGAACTCTCGGATTGGTTCTCGGAGTCCTGCTCGCGTACAACATCAACGGCGTCTTTCTGGTATTCGAGGCGGGTGTAAACATGGTTCTGCGTCTCATCGATGCGACGATCGGCGTCGTGGGGACGACCGCGGAGTTCGCCATATTTTCGCCGCAGTTTTTTTATATCGAGCAGATTCCGAGTCATGTATGGTTTTCCGAAGCATTCGGAGTGTTCGCATTCGCGGTTCTCTCCGCCGTGCTTGCCGCGGCGTCCGCATCCGCGTACGTTGCGCGGATTAAACCCGCCGAAGTTCTGAGGGACGAGTGACGATGAGTATTCTGGAGATTACTCGGCTCGCGAAGACCTTTCGCTCCGGTGCCGAGACCTTGTGTATTCTCGAGGACGTGTCGTTGAGCCTCGCAGTCGCGACCGTCGCCGTCGTGACCGGTGAGAGTGGATCGGGCAAGAGCACGTTGTTGAACCTGATCGCGGGGCTTGATTTTCCAAGCAGCGGTGAAATCCAATGCGCCGGACGCCGCGTGTCGCACCTCTCCGAGAAGGAACTCACCGATTATCGATCACGAGTGATCGGCCTCGTGTTTCAGTTCCATTACTTGTTGAAGGAGTTCACCGCGGAAGAGAACGTCATGTTGCCGAGTTACATGGCCGGTGTCGCGAAACGTGACGCCCGCGCGAAGGCGATTCGACTGCTAACCGACGTCGGCCTCGCCGACCGGGCCGGGCATTTCCCGCACGAGCTATCGGGTGGCGAGCGGCAGCGCGTCGCGGTTGCCCGCGCGTTGGTCAACGATCCCGAGATAATCCTCGCCGATGAGCCGACCGGAAATCTCGACGAGCGAAATTCTCGCGTCGTCGAAGACGTCTTGTTTTCACTCGCCCGCAAGTACGGCAAGACGCTGATCCTCGTTACGCACGACCCGGAACTCACAAACAAGGGTGACCGTCGGTTTCACATCGCGCGCCGGACGGTCGAGGAGTTGTGAGGTGATCGCAGAACGCGAGTTTCTCCTCGCGCGCCGTTTTCTTTTCGGCGCCGGAAAACACGGTAACCGCGCAACCGCGGCGATTATCGGTATCGCGTTGAGTCTCGTGCCGCTCGTTGTCGTCATCCACGTAGCGGACGGGATGATCGAAGGGATCACGACCCGATTCTTCGAGACCGGAACGTACCACATTCAAGCAATCGCGCGGCACTCCATGACGTTGGAGCAACTCTCGTCGGCTGCGACGACGGTTGCCGCAATCCCGGCTGTTCAAAACGCCTCGGCCGAACGCAGCGGATTCGGGCTGTTGTATACCGATGCGGGCCGAGCCGGGGCGACGATTCGGGCGCTCGATCCGGACGTGTGGGCCCATGACCCGGGGTTTCGGCGGTACCTCGAACTGCTCGACGGGGCTTTCGATCTTGGCGCGCCGAACTCCATCGTGCTCGGACGCGAGATCGCTTCACGGCTCGACCTCTCGCCGGGTGACCCTGTCCGACTGCTGACGGTTCGAACCGTGAACGGTGGGTTTCTGCCACGCGTCGGCACATTCGTCGTAACCGGTGTTTTCTCGACCGGCTATCAGGATCTCGATCGCCTCTGGGCGATAATCCCGATCTCACGCGGGGTCGAGGTTCTCGCGCCCGAGTCCGGCCGATACAGTATCGGAGTGAAGGTCGCAGACCCGAAGGCATTGCCAAATCCTCTCTTCTCGCGCACAGCGTTTTCCGACCGTGGCGACGCAGAACGAATCGTCCGGAGCATTCAGACGGCGCTCGGTGCGGAGTGGCGCGTCTTTACGTGGTTTGAACTCGAACGTTCCCGATTCGTGTCGTTTGTTACTACAAAAAACCTACTCGCGTTCATCATGTTTTTGATCGTTTTCGTCGCGGCGATTACGATTTCCTCGAGTCTCGTTCTGCTCGTGCTCGAAAAGCAACAGGAGATCGGCTATCTCAAGAGCACCGGAGTTTCTCCCGCGACGATACGCACCTCTTTTGTGTTCGCGGGATTCACGATCGGCGTGTTCGGCGCGGCTCTCGGTCTCTCGGTCGGATTGATAATCACGGTCAACGTGAACGAGATTCTGCTGGCGATCGAGTGGATACTCAACGTCGGCGTATCGACGGTCCGGTTTCTCGGCGCGCCTTTGTCAACCGACGCGGGAATAAGTATCTTCAACCAGGAGTTTTATCTTGAGACTATCCCTATAACGGTCCGGGCCGACGCGCTCGCGATCGCCGCGGGCATCACGATTTTTTCCTCGACAATTGCGGCGTTTTTCCCTGCCCGTCGAGCCGCGATGATCCGTCCTCTTGAGGTCCTGCGTCGTCATTGAACCGGTCGATCGACCGAGCCCGCCGACAACTCCGCAGGCAACTTTGAATTTGCGGCGAAAACGAGTACACTACAGGTAGTATGAAATGCGAAATGTGCGGCATGCGTGCCGTTGAAATTCGAGTGAAGCAGATGATCGGAAAGAAGAGTCGGGAGGTGAAACTCTGCGGCTCGTGCGCCGATGAACTCGGGATTGAGACACGACGGAAGGACATCCCACCCGACGTCAACGATATCGTATCGGGTGTGCTATCACCGGTCGGGGTTTTTGGTGAAGTCGTTGACCAGTGCCCCGAGTGTGGAACGACGATCCGGGATCTCAGACGAACCGGACAGGTCGGGTGCCCGGCGTGTTACGGCGCGTTCAAGACGCACATCGCGGGTTTGCTTCGCCGGACGCGTGCCACGCCGCACCACCGTGGCAAAGTTCCCGAACGACTCGCGACGTTTAAGACTATTTTTGTCGACAAACAGGCGCTGAGAACCCGCCTGACCGAGGCACTCTCGGGCGAGAAGTACGAAGAAGCCGCAAAAATTCGCGACGAGTTGAGAGGACTGGAACACGAATGAGTCATAAATGTTAAACTTCAACGGTGTGACGTGTGGGGAAAGCTGGTTTTCCTCGGCTGGGCAGGACGACGACGTCGTCGTGTCGAGCCGTGTTCGCCTTGCGAGGAATATCGTCGGGCATCCGTTCCCTCCTCGCCTCGATCGGCCCGGCAAGATCGCCGTTCGTAAACAGGTGGAACATATAATCGCGGCGGTTCCCGACGTGTTCACGTTTGTCGAGATCGCGCGCGTCTCTGCGCTCGAAGCCGAAATTCTCGTCGAAAAACGCCTGATCGACTCCGAATTCACCGATTCGGACGGGGCTTTGTTGGTCCGCGACGACGAGTCACTCTCGGTGTCGCTTTTCGACATCGATCACTTACGAATCTCGTCGATCAGGCCCGGATTCGCGGTGAAAAGGTGTCTTGAAACCGCCGAGTCGCTCGACGGAATTCTCGATAACGAGCTCCAGTACGCTGTCGCGCTCGATCTGGGGTATCTCACGACCGAGGTTACGAACTGCGGCACCGGCATGCGGGCATCGGTTCTTGTCCACCTGCCCGGGCTCGCCGAGTCGTCGAAGATGGAAGAAGTTTCGCGGCAGTTCGACGACTCCGGGTTTCGTCTCGCACCGTACGGTCCGAACGAGCATCCTGTGCTCGGCGGTATGTTCCATCTCTCGAATTCGAGAACAATCGGCGTCGGTGAGGAAGAAATCGTCGAAAAACTTGAAGGTGCGGCCCAACAATTGGTACATTATGAGCGAAGGGCTCGCCAAGAAATGATGGATACGCTTGGGAGCCGGATTGAAGATAACGTTTATCGGGCGTACGGTATTCTCCGCTACGCACGTGTCGTTTCGAGCGATGAGGCGGTTCGCCTCTTGTCGTGGCTCCGTTTCGGAGCCGCTGTCGGAATTTTGGGAGGGCTTTCCTTGTCTGCAGTTACGGCGCTTCTATTCAGGACACAAAACGCGCATATCAGACTGTCCTGCACTCACGGTCGGAAAACCGACGACGATAATGAAATTGACCAGCATCGGGCGGAGCTTATTCGTAGTCGGCTCGAGTCCGCGAGCTGAGGAGGCTCTATGTTTAAAGGTTTGACACAGCGGGCTCAGAAAGTCCTTACAATTTTGGCCCAGGACGAAGCCAAACGGTTTCACTCGGATCAGTTACTGCCCGAGCATATAGTTCTCGCATTGCTCAAGGAAGGCGGAGGGCTCGGGTTCAAGGCGCTGGAAAAAGCACTGATCGATGCCTCGGAAATGCTCGCAGAGATCGAAAAGGCTGTCCCGCGCAAGCGAACCGGGTTCATCCTGGGCGACGTTCCCCCTTCGGCGCGTGGAAAACAGGTCCTTGAAGACTCGGCCGAGGAAGCGAAGACCCTCGGACACGACTATATCGGGACCGAGCATTTGCTGCTCGCGTGCGCGCGGGAACAAGCCGGCGAGACCGCGAAGTATTTGGGGCGGTTCAATATCACGGTTGAGACGCTGCGAGAGATCATAGCCGAACTCAGCGGAAGCGGCCCGGTCTCGGCGGGTGGTGCGCGTGTCGGGCAAACTCAAAAGAGAAAACCCGTTGCGGGCACTCAGAAAAAGACTACGCCGACGCTCGACGAGTTTTCACGCGATTTGACCGTGTACGCACAAGAAAACAAACTCGACCCGGTCGTCGGTCGCGATCGCGAGATCGAACGCGTGATCCAGATCCTCGCACGCCGCACGAAAAACAACCCGGTATTGATCGGAGAACCAGGCGTCGGAAAGACCGCGATCGTCGAAGGGCTCGCGCAGAGGATCGTCGACGGTTCGGCGCCCGAGGTGCTGATCGGCCGGCGCGTGATGACGCTCGATCTTGCGTCGTTGATCGCCGGCACGAAGTACCGCGGTGAGTTCGAAGAGCGGCTAAAACGCGTGATGAAGGAAATCATCACCGCGGGCAACGTTATTCTGTTCATCGACGAGTTGCACACAATCATCGGCGCCGGTGGCGCCGAAGGCGCGATCGACGCGTCGAACATGTTGAAACCGGCGCTGTCGCGCGGCGAGATTCAGTGTATAGGCGCGACGACGCTCAACGAGTACAAGAAGTACATCGAAAAGGACGCGGCGCTCGAGCGACGGTTCCAGACGATTTACGTGAAAGAGCCGACGGTCGAAGAGACGATCGAGATTCTCAAGGGGATCAAGACGCGATACGAAGACCATCACAGCGTCTCGTACACCCCCGGCGCGATCGAGGTTTCTGCCGTGCTGTCGCGCCGGTACATCACCGAGAGGTTTCTCCCGGACAAGGCGATCGATCTGATCGACGAAGCCGGATCGCGCAAACGCATCCACAACAGCGTGCGCCCGACCGAGCTAACCGAACTCGAGCAGGAAATAGAGAAGTTGAACGCGGAAAAAATTTCTCTGGTGAACTCGCAGAACTACGAACGCGCCGCGGCCATTCGTGACGAGGTGCGCCGGGTCAAGGCGCGCGTGGAGTCGATACGAACCGAGTGGAAAGTGACGCTGAAAACCGAGCACAACATCGTCGACGCGGACGACATTCAGTACGTTCTCTCCGAGATAACCGGGATTCCGCTTTCCCGGATCGCGCAGAGCGAGTCCGAGAAACTGCTCCGGGTCGAAGAGGAGCTTCACAAGAAGGTTATCGGCCAGGACGACGCGATCGCCGCGGTCGCGTCGGCGATCCGGCGCTCGCGGACCGGCTTGAGCGCTCCCGGGCGGCCGATGGGGTCGTTTATTTTCATGGGTCCGACCGGGGTCGGGAAGAGCCTTCTCGCAAAGACACTCGCGGAGTTCCTGTTTGGAAGCGCCGATGCACTCGTCCGGATCGATATGTCGGACTTCATGGAGAAACACAA
>PXBQ01000051.1 GCA_003566875.1 Spirochaetaceae bacterium
GAGGTCGACCTCGCGATAGTCGGAAATGTCGTAGTCGAACGACGCGTAACCACGGCTCACCGATTTCAATGTGTCGTAGAATTCGAACAGGACGTCGGCGAGCGGCATTTCGTACCGTAACTCGACACGTTTCTCATCGAGATACGTCATGTCCTTTTGGATGCCTCGTTTCTCGAGGCAGAGGTTCATGATGTTTCCGAGATACGCCGTCGGTGTGATGATCGAAGCGTTGATGAAAGGTTCGTACGACACCTCGATGCTCCCGGGCTCGGGAAGATCCTGGGGGTTGTTCACGTTAATCGTCTCGCCGGTGTTGAGTTTGACCCGATACAGAACCGACGGAGCGGTCAACACAATCGACATGCCGTGCTCACGTTCAAGCCTCTCCTGCACGACCTCCAGGTGCAAAAGACCGAGAAAACCACACCTGAACCCAAATCCCAACGCCGCCGAAGAGTCTTTCTCGAAGACTAACGACGCGTCGTTCAACTTGAGACGGTCCATCGCGGCGACGAGTTCGTTGTAGTCGTCGGCGTCGACCGGGAAAATCGACGAGAACACGACCGGCTTGACCTCGCGGAACCCCGGCAACGGAGCGGTGCACGGGTTTTTCACGCGCGTTACGGTATCGCCGACCCGGATATCGGAAATGTTCTTGATACCCGCAATGAAGTAGCCGACCTCGCCGGTCCCGAGCCGCGCCGTCTTGTGCAAGACGATCCGAAAAAGCCCGAGTTCCTCGATCTTGTACTCGGAACCGTTAGACCACACCAGCACTTCGTCACCCGACTTCAAGACACCGTTGAAGACGCGGATATGCACTACGACGCCGCGGTACGGATCGTAGTGCGAGTCGAAAATCAGCGCCTGGAGCGGTGCGTCTTCATCGCCGGCCGGTGGTGGTATCTCACGGACGATCGTCTCGACGAGGTCATCGATCCCGATTCCGTTCTTTGCCGAAATCGCGAGCGCTTTTTCACCATCAAGGCCGAGGTCGTGCGATATTTGGTGCCGAGTTCCCTCGACGTCGGCCGCGGGAAGATCGATCTTGTTGATCACCGGGATAATCTCGAGATTATGCTCGAGCGCCATATACATGTTCGCGAGCGTCTGTGCTTCGACTCCTTGCCCGGCGTCAATCAGGAGCACGGCCCCTTCGCACGAGTAGATCGCGCGAGACACCTCGTACGAAAAGTCGACGTGACCGGGAGTATCGACGAGGTTGAGATAGTAATCGTTCCCATCGTCTCCCGTGTACGGCATCGATACTGCCTGGCTCTTGATTGTTATCCCCCGCTCTCGTTCGATATCCATCGAATCAAGCAGTTGATCCTTGAAGTCCCGGTCGGCTACGATATGGGACTTCTGAATCAAACGGTCGGCCAGCGTGGACTTGCCGTGGTCTATATGCGCGATGATACAGAAATTTCGAATAAAGCCTTGCTTCATGTTTAGATACCTGTCGAGTGTTGGTCCAGAATTCGGCGTACCGCACCGGAAAGGTCGGACGGTTCAAACGGTTTGTGCAGAACATGCACTTTGTCATTAGGTTCAAGCGATTCTACCATGTGTTGTCGACGGTTTCCAGTGACCACGATGATCGGGACGTCGGCGGTTTCGCGAATCGCGTCGACGATAGCGGTAACGTCGTCGCCGTGTCCGACCGCGATCAGGAAGAGATCGGGCCCCCCTCCGTCTGGGCGCGTTGGAGGTGCATCGTCGGCCGCCGATCCGGACACGATCGTGTAACCATACCGCGCGAGTACTTTTTCCATCATTTCGTGCACAGTATCCCGGTCACCGATGATACCGATCGTTTCGGTGCCTACCGTGTCATTTGTCGGTGCGTCGTTTTTCACACGTTCGGCGCCAACCCCGTGCTCCGCCGGGAAATACAGCGTGAATGTGGTTCCTTCACCTAGTTTTGTATCGACGTTGATCTTCCCTTTTAGTTGTTCGACTATACCGTACGCCGTCGATAGACCGAGACCTGATCCTTTCTCGGAGGACTTGGTCGTAAAAAACGGCTCGAAAATCTGGTCTCTCACTTCGTCCGGGATTCCGGTCCCGGTATCGTGCACGCTGATCGTGATATACGCCCCAGGCGGAATACTTCCGGTCGAGACGGTCATGCCATCGTGCAGGGTAAGGTTCGCTGTCGCCAGAGTTATCACGCCGTCGGACTCGATCGCGTCGCGCGCGTTGACGACAAGGTTTACGACAACCTGTTCGAGCATTCCCTTGTCGACGTTGACCGACGCCGGGTTCGTGTCCAGCGAGGATTCAAGCCGTATCGGATTTGGAAGAAACCGAACCAGCATTCCTTTGAGATCCTGCACGACCGAGTTTGCGTCGACGATCGTCGGTTTCATGATCTGCCCACGCGAAAAGGCGAGTAGTTGCCGAATGACCGTGACCGACTTCTGCGCGGCTTTCTGAATTCCGTCGATATCGCTTATGATTTCACGCGACTCCACCACGACGTTCTCTGCCGCATACTCACGCATCAGGCGCGAATAACCCAGGATAACCGTGAGAAGATTGTTGAAGTCGTGCGCAATCCCGCCGGTCAACCTTCCGATCGCGTCCATCTTCTGCGCATGCCGCAATTGAACTTCGCTCGCACGCAGTTTGTTTTCGATCGCGACTTTTTCGCTAATATCACGAATTACCCAGACCGAACCGGTCTTTGTCCCATCGTCATCGAGTAGCGGACTCACCGTTCGTTCAACAGGAATTCGCGTGTCGGCGACGACCAGCTGCATCGAGTACTCGCCGTCGGTTTCTTCCACGGTGACAAAATCGCGAACGGGCCGGTCGCGACACTCCGTGAGTTTTCTTCCGATCAACCTCTCGGCGCCCAGGTTCATGAATTCGATCGTCTCATCCGCCGTGAGAACTACGACGGCATCGGCGATCGCGCGTAACGTCGTGGAGAAAAGGCGCTCGCGTTCGAAAAGCGCTTTTTCCATCCGGTGACGGTACAACCCGAGCACGATCGCCGTGCGCAGTTCGCGCTCCTCGAACGGTTTGATCAGATACGCAAAAGGTTGAGTCAACTTCGCGCGTTGAACGGTCTCGTCGTCGGCGTATGCGGTAAGAAGGATTACAGGTAGCCCGAAGCGGTCTTTTATGATCTCCGCCGTCTCGACGCCGTCGAGTTCACCCTGAAGTTGAATATCCATCAAAACCA
This sequence comes from Spirochaetaceae bacterium, assembly GCA_003566875.1. Classification (GTDB taxonomy): domain Bacteria; phylum Spirochaetota; class Spirochaetia; order DSM-27196; family PXBQ01; genus PXBQ01. Next base: position 3,194 of record PXBQ01000051.1, read on the forward strand.
GATCGGGCCGTGTGGATTCGATAGACGCGACGGCTTCTTCACCGGACGCGTGAATGCCGACAACAGTGTAGTCGTTTCGCTCGAGATGCATGCGCGTATCGAGCGCGACGATCTGTTCGTCCTCGACGATAAGAATACGAGCGCCGCCCATCACACCGCCATCTTCAACACGCGCGGTGCGATTGCCGGAAGTCCGAGGATGACGTCCACGGCATTCCGTTTTACCGCCTCGTTCGGCATTCCGTAGACCACCGACGTGGCTTCGTCTTGCGCGATCGTAAACGCACCGGCTTCTTTCATTTCAAGCATTCCACGCGCACCGTCGTCGCCCATTCCCGTCATGATAACGCCGATCACGTTTTTCCCGGCGTACCTCGCCGCGGATCGGAACAAGACGTCGACCGACGGCCGGTGGCGGCTCACTAAAGGCCCGTCTTTCACCTCAACGTAGTACCGAGCGCCGCTGCGTTTCAAGAGTGTATGCCGGTTTCCCGGAGCGATCAACGCGCGACCCCGAATAACCGAGTCGTTGTCGGCCGCTTCCTTTACCGTCACGCGGCAAAGACCGTCGAGACGCCGTGCGAACGCCGCGGTAAACTGTTCAGGCATGTGTTGCACGATCACGATCCCTGGCGCGTCGAGCGGAAGCGCCTCGAGAAATTCCCGGAGCGCCTCGGTTCCCCCCGTCGAAGCTCCAACGACGACGATCTTCTCGGTTGTTTCGATTGTAGTATGTCGTGTCGGCTTTTCGAGCATCACATCGGCGGTGAATTTCGGAGCGATTACCGTACCGGGATCGATTTTTTTTATCCGCGCCGCACGCGCGGCGCGGACAACGTCGCAGATACGCACCTGCGACTCTTCCAGAAACTGTTTGGTTCCGATTCGTGGTTTCTCAATGATATCGACCGCTCCGTACTCAAGCGCACGAAGAGCGTTGCCCGAGCCTTCACCTGCCTGCGACGAGCAAATCACCACCGGAATGGGGTGCTCAGCCATCAGCTTCCGGAGAAAACTGATGCCGTCCATGCGTGGCATCTCGATATCGAGCGTGATCACGTCCGGCACACTCACCTCGAGTTTTTTCGCCGCGATAATCGGATCAGACGCGGTCGCGATCACTTCTATGTCGTTCTGCGACTCGAAAATCGCTTTGAGTGTCTCCCGCACGACCGCCGAGTCGTCGATAATCATGACGCGTGTTTTTGCTTGCATTGTCGTGTCCGTTTCTCCGTTCGTCAACCGGGCTTCCGGTATATTGTCGGTGCTACCGAAAAAAGCGGAAGCTCCATACCCGCGAGCGTTTCGGAATGCCCGAGAAAGAGATACCCGCCGGGGCGTAGGTACTCGTAAAGTTTCCGTAGCAAACGTGTTTGATTTGTCCTGTCAAAATAAATAATGACGTTACGGCAGAAGATCACGTCGAACGTGTCGTTGATGTTGTAGTCGTTCGCCATCAGGTTCAGACGGTGAAAAAAGACACGCGCGCGTAACTCGGGTATCACGCGTACGACTCGTTTTTCCGTGTCTTTCGATCGGAGAAGGTACTTCTTCTTAAGGTGGTCAGGGACCGGGATGATGCGGTCCTCGGCATAGATCGCTTTGCGGCCGCGTTCGAGCACGTTCGTCGAAATATCGGTCGCAAGAATTCGGTACTCGAATCGAGGGTTTGTCGCCCTGAAGTCGTCGAGAACCATCGCGAGCGTGTACGGTTCTTCCCCGGTCGAAGATGCGCTCGACCAGACAAGGAAAGGCTGTCGAATGCCCCATCCGTCGCCCACGTGCAACGGGAGTAGTTTCTCGGAGAGGTATCTGAAGTGATCCGGTTCGCGGAAAAAATCCGTCTTATTCGTCGTCACCGCGTCGATCATGTGGATCAACTCGCCGTCCCGATTCGTTTCTTCAAATACGTGGTCGATATACTCGGAGAACGCGGCTATCCCGACCGCGCGCATTCGCTTCTGAAGCCGCGATTCGAGCATCGTCTTCTTGGCGGGAGGCATTTTAATCCCGAGTTCGGTTTCGATAAAACGTTGAAGGCGTCCAAAGTCTTTGTCGGTCATCCCGAACGTCCGTTCGACCGCTGCCGTTGTGTCGGGTTGTCCGTTTCCGCCCGGTATCGGCTGCGTCCCGGGCGATTCGCCGACCCGAGACGGCCCGATGCTGGGGTTCTGTCGTTTCCCGGGGGTTTCCTGGATCATCGTCGAGCCGTCTCGAACTGAAGCGCCAGATTCGTGAGGCGTTGCACGTCGACGATCAGAGCGACCGAACCGTCGCCAAGGATCGTTGCTCCCGATACGCACTCAAGATCCCGGAAGACGCGGCCCAAAGACTTGATCACGGTTTGGTGTTCGCCTACTACACGATCGACCGCAAACCCGACGATATTCTCTGCGCTCCTCACGACAACGATCTGTTCGATCTCCGGCGGTGGCTCGTTGACCGCAAAAACTTGACGCAGCTCCACAACCGGGAGCAACTCGCCACGATTGTTGATCATGCGTGCGTCGGAACTGCTATCGGTACGCTCAATACACTCTTCGATCGCGGACAACGGGAAGACGTACTTCCCGGTCCCGAGTTCGACGAGAAGACCGTCGATGATCGCAAGAGTCAACGGTATAGAAAGCGTAATTCGTGCGCCGATCCCCGGCTCGCTCGAGACACCGACGGAGCCGCCGAGTGACTCGATCGCCTGTTTGACGACGTCCATGCCGACACCCCTGCCGGAAACCTGAGTGACGTTCTCGGCGGTCGAGAATCCCGGCGCAAAAATGAGGTCGTACAACTCCTTATCCGTGAGTTGCGCGTCCTCTGTGATGATGCTCCGAGAGATCGCTTTCGCGCGAATACGTTCGGCGTTCAGCCCCGCGCCGTCGTCGTCTATCTCGATTACCACATGCGCACCGGCGTAGTACGCCGAAAGCTTAAGGCGCCCGGCTCGCTCCTTACCGGCGGCGCTGCGCTCCTCCGGCGTCTCGATGCCGTGATCTATGCTGTTTCGAATCAGATGCAGGAGCGGATCCTTGAGCGCGTCTACGACATTCTTGTCGAGTTCGGTCTCGGTTCCTTCCAACTCGAGGTGCACATCCTTACCGAGGTCGGCGCAGAGATCGCGCACCAGCCGCCGAAACCCGCTGAACAACAGGTCCACCGGCACCATATGGAGGTCTATCGAGAGATCGCGCACCTGCCTGATCAATCCTTCCATCTGCTCGGCGGCCGAACGAACGTCCTGATCGCCTTTCTGTTCGGCAAGCATCGCGATGTTTGCGTGCAACGACACAAACTCGCCGACGAGATTGACGAGCTCATCGAGCTTCTCGGTCTGTACCTTGATCGTGGAGCTGCTCTCGGTTTGCCGTCGGGTCTCACGCATCTTGCGCACGTAGTTCTGCTCGCTGAGCGCGGACTGCACCTGCTCCTGCGTCACATAGCCCGACCGGATCAACACATCGCCGAGGTAGTCTTTCGATCCAATCGCGTGTTCAAGATCCTCGGGTTTGATCTCGCCACGGTCTACAAGAATCTCGCCGAGGCGCTTATAGTTGATATCGGTATCGAAGAAGCCGCCCTCGTCGACAACGCGAATATCGATCTCCCCGTCTACAAACAGAAACACGTCCCGAACCGCGTCTTCACCGGCGGCGGTGGTCACGAGAATGTCCCAATGCAGGTAACAACCCTCCGGATCGATCTCGGAGAGCGGCGGAACATCGGCCACAAAACCCATGACGAGCGTCTGACCGAGCTCCTGAAGCTCGCTGATCAACAGTAGCGGATTTCCGCCGATACGGAACGTCTCGAGCGACGGCTTGAGGATAACCCGATAGGTGGAGTCCTTCGCTTCGTCCTTGAGCTCGTCATCGGCGACTCCCGCCTCGGGTCCGTCGTGCGCCGTAGCCTCACCAACATCCGCCTCTGCCGAGTCGGGCGGCTCGGCAGAGGCGGCGCCGCCTTCCGGCAAATACGCCGTGAACCTTGAGCTTAGCTCGCGGTCGCGCTGCTCGATCTCGGGGTCTGAGCCGTCACCGAGGGCAAGTAGATCGGCTAAATGGTCTTTCGCGGTCAACGACAGATCGGTAAGCCGGCGGTCGAGCTCAAGCGAACCGTCGCGAAGCGCAGCGAA
>PXBQ01000536.1 GCA_003566875.1 Spirochaetaceae bacterium
CCGGAGAGAGCGTTCGCGGCCGCGCGAACGGCAAAACGATTGATCGAGCACGACGACGTGACAAAAACCAGCGCAACGCAGACGAAAGCGAGACGGACCCCGTTTTTTTTACCGTTCTGGTCGCGGGCGCGCATCTTTTTTTTGTACTGCATATCATTGCCGATGTCAACGAAACCGTTTAACCGAAACCGTTTAGCCGTCACACCGGTATCTCGAGCGTGTCCGCCGCGAGAGCGGGAACCTGCACCGACGCGCGGTCGACCGCTTCACGACCGGCCATCACGACGACCGCGGCGTTGTCGAACTCGGCGGCGAGCCTCCCGGCAGCGGCGCGGACGCGCTCGGGGGTCATCGCCAACACGTCGTCGCGCTTTTTCTGCCGAAGCTCGTCGGTGATTCCCAGAAGCGACCGTTTAAACGCGACCGCGCCCTTCTCCGCGGGCGAGAGCGGCCGCACATCCTTACCGACGATCGAGATTACCGCGAGTTCGACGGCCTCGCGCGTGAACGCCGTCTCCGCGGACTCGATCACCGCGCGCCGAAAAACCCCGGGCGTGTTCTCGACCACGGGGTCCCGGTACGAGTAGAAGCTAAACGCACCTTCGAGCGCGCGCGCAACGGCACCCGCTCCGTACGCACCACCTTTCATCCGTATCTGCTCCCACAGAAACCCCGTGCTCAACAGATGGGCCAGGACCGATTCGGCCGCGTGTTCGGCCGTTCCGATTCGGGCCGCGACGATCGAACTCGCCGCGTACCCGACGGACGCGGGGACGATGAGCGCTTCGCACCGCGGGAAAATCTCGGGGCCGGCGGCCGCGGTCAAGTCGCCGGAACCGGGCGGGAGCGACGCGATGAGAGCACGCACCGGCCGTTCGACAGCGAGACGCCCAGGTTCGGTGCCCGTGATGTTCACCGTCAACCGTGCGCGCGTAAACACCTCGCGTTTGAGCCGATCGAGCGAGCCGGCGAGTCGGTCCCCGGACGCGGGATCGAGTCCGATCAGGTAAAGGTACTGGGAGACGCCGCGCCACCTCTCGTCCTGTGCGGAAGCGCGGCTCAAGGAGCGCATCGAACGCAGAGCGACGTACGCGGAGCCCGCCGGGATGACCGACGCTTTCATCGAGTTCCGAGCCTCGACGAGAATATCGCGAATTCGCTTTGGATTGTCGGTTTCCGAGTCGCGCAGAATCCGCCCGAGAAGCTCAAGCGCCGACGACGCCGAGTGTTCAAGCGCCTTCACACGGATGAAGAGGTACTTCCGGACCGCGTCCGGATCGTCGACCGTGGGACTCGACGTGAGATACGCCGCGATCCCTCCGGTAGTGAGGTCGATCTCGCGCGCGAGCACGTCGTACGACATACCGGGTAGATCGAGTTCACCGAGTATATCCGCGAAAAACGGAAGCAGCATGTCGAGTTCGGAGTCAAGGCCCTCGAGATCAAACGCAAGCTCGACGTACACGATGCCGTTTGTGTAGACGTCGTGCGCATGAACATCGGTCCCGTCGAGTCGCGATACGGTTGTGAGGATCGTCTCAACCGTCCGCGGCGCATCATCGATCGTGAGAAACGGTATCTTCGCTACGTCGTCGGGCGAGTCGGGGGTCGATTGAAGAAGCGTGAGAGCCTCGTTCTCGATCCCGATTCGCTCCCGCTCGGCCGCGGTGAGTTCACGATCGATCTTCGCGAGCCGATCGGCGATTTCCGCCTCTTTTCTCGCCGCGAGCTCGGCGTCCGGCACGATCGTAACCGTGGTCCGGTGTGGGTTTTCGATTAATCGCGATCGAATCAGCTGCTCGAAGTACCCCGGGCGCGCCAATTTTCGTAGCTCCGCGAACGGTCGCTCGAACTCGAGCGTCGTTTCGGGTTTGGCTCCGTGCATCCAGCCGCGGTACGCTTTCCGCATGAGGCGCAGACCGAACGGTCCGCCACCTTTGATCTCGCGATTGCGGAACTCATACTTCCTGAGTGCCGCTTCGATCGCGTCGCCTTCGATTCCCTCGCGCGTGAGGCGCCCGAGCTCACCGAGGATAAGTTTTTCGACCGCATCGAGTTTATCGGGCTCGAGGCCCCGCAAACCAACGGAGAACACAAGGTCCCGAATATCGGTCTCGAGGCCGGTCGGCCCTGACAAGTCTTCACCGAGCCCCGAATCGATCAGTGCCATGTGCAGAGGAGAGCCCGAGTTTCCGAGCAGAACCTCCGTGAGAATCTCGAACGACAGCACGAGCACCGGGTCGGTGACGAGAGCGAGACGCCAGTTCATCGTGATCGACGCGGCGTTCTCGACACCGTGTTCGCTCGGCGCGTATTCGGTTACACGACGCGGCGCGTCGAACTCCGGTTGCACCGAGATTTCCGGCACCGGCTCGCCTTTCGAGAATTCGTTCAGAAACTCGGTTTCCAGGAATTCCAAGTACTTTTGCGTCGGTATCGATCCGTACAAAAAAACACGCGCGTTCGACGGGTGATAGTACGATCGATGGAACGCGACGAACTGCTCGTACGTCAACGACGGGATGTGATCGGGGTCTCCTCCTGAATCGACGCCGTACGGAGTGTCAGGGAAAAGCGACCGCAAGCACCACTCGGCAGCGATCGAGTCGTGCGAAGAGTAGTTTCCTTTCATCTCGTTGTACACGACGCCCGAGATCGTCGGCTTCCCAGACTCGTCGAAGTACAATCGGTGCCCTTCTTGTTGAAACAGCTCCTTCTTCAACAAGGGGAAGAACACCGCGTCACCGTACACCTTCATGATGTTGAACAAGTCCTTCTCGACGGTACTCGCGGCGGGATACACGGTTTTATCGGGAAACGTCAGTGCGTTCAGAAACGTGTTCATGCTACCTTTCAGGAGCGACAGGAACGGATCCTTGACGACGAAACGCCGCGATCCGCACAAGACGGTGTGCTCGAGGATATGCGCGACGCCGGTCGAGTCCGGCGGAATCGTCTTGAATCCGAACGAGAACAAGTTCTCGGTGTCATCGTTCACAAGATGATACACCTCGCATCCGGTTTTTTTGTGCCGCGCGAGAACCCCGACCGAACGGTACTCGGGGAGGTCTGTTCGCGAGATGATCTCAAATCCATGTACTGTACTACCGGTTGTGGTTCTGCTCACTTTTTCCTCTTCGTCCTCATCTATTTTGTATCAGTTTTCTGTCTGTTTCTTTTTTTCTAGTTGACCGCGACGTTATCGAGAACGTGTCGCACGCACTGAAGCGAATTCTGCGACGCGCACCGGAGAAACGCCGGAAAGTCAGGTGGCGCGCTCCCGTCGGCAAAATCGGATATCGTCCTGATCAACAAGAACTCGATCCGGTTCATAGCGGCGACGAGCCCGATACTAGCCCCTTCCATCTCGACCGCGTCACCCGAGAGCTGCTCGGTCAGGTACGCGAGCGAAGGCTCGCTTCGATCGCGTACGAACACGTCGCCGGTCACGATCCGTCCACGGTGAACCGTGCCCGAAGCCGGAACATACGTCACCGCGGCCTCGACCATTCGACGATCGCACTCGATAAACCGACGCTTCGTGTGCGGTACTTCGCCACGCGCAAAACCCACCGCGGTCGCGTCCATGTCGTGCTGTACGCACGAATCCGCGATAATCGTGTCGCCGACCTTGTACGCGCGATTGAGAGCGCCGGCGATACCGGTAACCAGAATCCGCGTCGGAGCGTACGTATCGATGATCCGCTGCGTAACCATCGCCGAGAGCGTCTTCCCGACGCCGGACTTGGCGACGACGACCTCGTGCCCGAACAGCGCGCCATGGATGAACGGAAACCCGTTCCAGATCTCCTTCTTCCGGACATCCACCGCGGCGGCAATAGCCGTTATTTCCTGGTCCATCGCACCGAGCACACACACCATCCGGGCACTATACGGGAACGGCCGCTTTCCCGCAACGTGACGACCTCTTTTTCCTCAGCGCAGTACTCCTCAGCGCAAAAAATCGAGGATCTTCTCGAGCCCTTCCTGCAGCGTCGCGCGCGGGCACCCGAAATTCACGCGGATAAAGTGCGGATCACCAAAATCCGCCCCAGGGCTCACGACCAGCCCGTGCCGACGCCGGAGGAGCCGTGGTGCATCCTCGGGCGCCTCGACGGCCTTGGAGAGGTCGAGCCACGCGAGGTACGTCCCTTCAAGCCGTGTGACGCCGACTGCCGGGGCGTTGCACGCGAGAAAATCGGCGAGAAACGCGTAGTTGCCCGATAGATACTCCATTAACGCGTCGAGCCATGAATGCCCCGTCCTGTACGCGGTCTCCGCAGCGACGAGCGCGAGAACGTTTCCAACGTGGCCGCAGTTGACCGCCAGATCGCTTTTCATCGCGTTCCGGATGTCGTCGTCCGACGCAACGACGTGCGAACTCAACAGGCCGGCGATGTTGAACGTCTTGCTCGGCGAGATGCACGTGACGCAGCGCTGCTCGATGCCGTCGCCGAGCGAATCGAAAGACCGAAACGTCGTGCCGGGCATGATCAGCGACGCGTGGATTTCATCCGATATCACCGTGATATCGTTCGCCTGACAGATCTCGGCGAGCGACCGAAGCTCGGCCTCGCTCCAGACGCGCCCGACCGGGTTGTGCGGTGAACACAGAAGCATAGCGCGCGTCCGTGGCTCGCGTGCGAGTTTTTCGAACCCGGCAAGATCCATCTCGTACCGTCCGTCGCGACGGACAAGCCGGTTTTCGCGCACGACCCGTCCGAGCCCTTGAATCACCGAAAAAAACGGCGAGTACACCGGTGGCTGGATCACGATGCCGTCACCGGGTTCGCTCAGGCACCGGATCGCCGAACGTAAACCCGCGAGCACACTCGGCGCATCGATGTACGCCGACGGATCGAGCGACCGTCCGTGGCGCGTCGACTCCCACGCGACGACCGCATCGAGATACTCTTCGCCGTGGTACGGATACCCAAAGACACCGTGGCTCACACGTTCTGCGAGCGCGTCGATCACGGTCGGAGGCGCTGCAAAATCCATGTCCGCGACCCACATCGGCAGGTCGACGGCCGCGACCGAGTCCCACTTGACCGAATGCGTACCGCGCCGCTCGACGGCCAAGTCAAAATTGAATGCCTGTGAATCGTGCATCGTCTTCTCCCGGTCCTTCCTGCGCGGCGACAGATTATCACGTAACACGCGCCGGATTCTACCGATCGCCGTTCTCCATCCGGACTCGGGCCCGCGCTTTACACGGCCGGAGCGATCGTGCACGATCCGGGAATATGGACTTCACCATTGCCAAACGACGCGCGGAGATCACCGCGAGGATCCGGGATTTCTTCTCCGAACAGGGATATCTCGAGGTAGAGACGCCGATTCTCGCGCCCGCGGTGATTCCCGAGTCGCACCTCGAGGTCTTTCGCACCGAGTATATCGAGCCGTATCGCGGTACGCGGACGCCGCTCTTTCTGCTGCCGTCGCCGGAGATCTGGATGAAGAAGCTCATCGCGGCCGGTTCGGGCGATATCTTCCAGATTTCGCGTTGTTTCCGGAATGCCGAAGACCCGAGCGCGTCGCACAACCCCGAGTTCACGATGCTCGAGTGGTACAGTATCGGCGCCGACTACATGGAGTCGCTCGACCGGTTTGAAAGTCTGGCCGAGTACGTGATCGCACGCGCCGTGCCCGACGCGCCGGAAGCCGTGCGCCCACCGTATCGCCGGCTCTCGATGGACGAGGCGTTTTCGCTGTACGCCGGATTTCCGCTCGTGGAGGCGATGGAGTTCCCGGCGCTTGCCGAGCGAGCGCGCGAAATCGGAATCGAACCCGGAGAAAGCGACGATTGGTCGGCGCTGTTCGACCGCGTGTTTCTGAACCGCGTCGAGCCCAGGTTATCCGAAGGACACGGCACGATCGTGTACGACTACCCCGCGACGGTCGCGACTCTGGCGAAGCGGAAATCAGGCACGCCGTGGTCGGAGCGGTGGGAAGCGTATATCGGCGGATTTGAGACGATCAACTGTTACACCGAAGAGACCGCCCCACGGCGAGTGGCCGAGTTCTTTGAGTCGGAGAAAAACGCAAAGGAATCGGCCGCGGTTCCCGTTACGGTCGACACGACGTTTCCGAAGCTTTTCGGATCCGGCTTTCCCGGCTGTTCGGGCGCGGCACTCGGGCTCGACCGTTTTGTCGCGGCACTTCTCGGCAAACAACGGATAAAAGGGGTGGCCTTGTTCGTAATTTCTGATATAATACCTTATACAATTCAACATCGAAGGTGACCTATATGATCAAGGCCGGCGCAATCGACAAAGGAATGTGCCTCATGATGAAAGGCGAGCCGCATCTCGTTGCGGAACGCGAATTTGTGAACCCGGGCAAGGGCGCAGCATTTGTGCGATTGAAGCTCAAGAATCTCCGAACCGGTTTGGTGCTCCGCGAAACCATCAAAACGAACGACACCGTCGAAGAGGCAGATGTGTACGACCGTGACGGTCAGTTCATGTATTCCGACGACGACGCGTATCACTTCATGGATGCCGAGACGTACGAACAGTTCGAGGTGCTTCGGGAAGGCCTTGAGTCGAAAGGTCTCTACATGAAAGAAGGCGAGACGTTCAAGATCACAATGTGGGAGGCAAAGCCGATCGATATTTCGATCCCGTACAAGCTCCCGTTCACCGTGACCGAAGCTGAAGACGGCGTTCGTGGAGACACGGTAACGGGTGCGACGAAAACCGTCGTCGTCGAGACGGGGCTTCAGGTTCGCGTGCCGATTTTCATCAAACAGGGTGAACGGATCCTCGTGAACACCGAGACCGGCGAGTACGTCGAGCGGGTAAACTCATAATCACCACCGGCTCGTTGCCGGATCCAGGAGATCGCGGAGCGGCGTGTTCGACGCCGCTTCAGACGATTCGCATTGAAATGGAACAGGAATTGACATGAGAATCACAACAAAAGGGCGGTACGCGTTACGCGCCCTCACAAATCTGGCTCTCAGCGACCCGTCGAAACCGGTGCCGATTAAAAAAATCGCGGCCGACGAGGATATATCACCCGAGTTTCTCGAGCAGATTTTTTTCAAGCTGAAGAAATCCGGTATCATCTCTTCGGTCCGTGGACCGGGAGGTGGGTTTCTTATCGCGCGAGATCCGAAAGAGGTCACTCTCCGCATGGTTTTTGAGGCGGTTGACGAGGGCATCGCGATCACGCCGTGCACGGATTGTTCAGACGACGACGACGGATGCCCACGACAGGACTTTTGCATCGTGTACCACGTCTGGAAGGAAGCGTCAGAGCATATTCTCTCGTTTTTCGACACGATGACGCTTCAGAA
>PXBQ01000474.1 GCA_003566875.1 Spirochaetaceae bacterium
ACCGCCACCCCGAGACCTCACCGCATCGACGGCGTCCGCGAACGCGCGCGTGTTGAGTGTCGTACCGTCGCCGGTCGCACCGTACTCAATAATGTTATGAACCATTGGTCTCCCTTCTGTTGATCCCGTGTGTCACGTCTCGGACCGGAACGACGTACGATCATCCTTTTATCCCGGTTGTGACGATTCCTTCGACAAAGTACCGCTGCGCGACGAAGAACAAAGCGATGATCGGCGCGATTGAGAACGTCATCATCGCGTGCAGCGCTCCCCAGTTGACAGCCGCTTGCGCATCGAGAAACAAGTTCAACGCGAGAGGCATCGGATAGAGCCTCACCGACGTGATATAAATCAGCGGTCCCATGAAATCTTGCCACGTCCACATGAACGTGAAAAGAGCGGCGGTGAAGAGCGCGGGGCGCATGAGCGGAAGCAGAATGCTCCACAAAAAACGGACCCGCGAACAGCCGTCGATGAACGAAGACTCGTCGAGATCGTACGGTATTCCGCGAATAAACTGCGTGATCAGAAAAATGAAGAACGCCGACGCGCCGAAAAAGTGCGGCACGGTCAGCGGCGCGAAATTGTCGATCCAGCCTAGGTTCATAAAGAGGATGTACCGCGGGACCATCAACACCTGCTCGGGGAGCATCATCGTTACGAGCAGGACCGCGAACCACATTTTCTTCAACGGAAAACGAAAGCGCGAAAACGCGTACGCGGCGAGGCTACACGACAGGACCGTTCCAACGATCGCAAGAGCGGAGATCATCATCGAGTTCAGGAAAAAGCGCCCGAACGTATGGCCACGGATCGCCGACCACCCTTCGGACCAGTGAGTAAAAACCCAGTTCTCGGGAAGGATGCCGGGGCTTGAAAAAACCTCCACGTTCGGCTTGAACGTGCTGAAAACGAGCCACACGAGCGGGTACACCATCATAACCCCAAAACCTGCGAGAAAAATGTGCCTTACCGCCGCGGAAGCGCGCGCGCGTATCCGCGACCGCGCGGCGCGGAGAAACCCGACTCCGGTTCTCGTGTTTTTTTTCACAACGGACTCCCTAACGCGCCTTCGTCTCGTAGTACACCCAGTACTTCGAGCCGACGAAGTTGACCGCAGTAACGGCACCGATTATCAAGAGCAGAACCCACGATAACGCGGAGGCATACCCCATATTACCGAAGCGAAACGCCTGATTGTAAATGTTGAGAACCATGAACATCGTCTCGTTCATCGGTCCGCCGTTCGTGATTATCTTGGCCTGAGTGAACACGCGAAAAGCGTTAATGATGTTCATCGTCAAGTTGAAGAATATGACAGGCGAGATGAGCGGTACGGTAATCCGGAAAAACTGCCGCACGACTCCCGCACCGTCGATCTCGGCGGACTCGTACATCTCGTTCGGAACCTGCTTGAGCGCAGCGAGGAAGATCAACATCGACGAACCGAACTGCCACGCCGACAGCAACACCAACATCAACCGTGCGGTGTCCGGGTTCGCGATCCAGTCCTGCCCCGAGGCCCCGAACAACCCGATCACGTTGTTGAACAAGCCGCGCCGGCCGAACACGCGTCGCCACATTATGGCGACCGCGACGCCGGATCCGACGAGGCTCGGGATGTAGTAAATCGTCCGATACACGCCGAGCCCTTTGATGCCTTTGTTGAGCAGTACGGCAACAAAAAGCGCGACGGCGAGCCGAAGCGGGACGGAGAAAATCGCGAAACGAGCTGTGACGTCCATCGACTTGAGAGAGAGACTGTCGGTCACCGCACGTCGGAAGTTCGCAAACCCGACGTACTCATACTGTGGGTCAAAACTGTAGTTTGTGAACGCGAGGTAAATCGAGTGGGCAAACGGCCACACGGTAAAAACAAAAAGACCGATCAGCCATAACGACAAAAACCCGTACGCGGTGCCGAACTCGGCCCATCGGCGTCTTCGCTGCAGTGTCTGTGCTGTATTCATTCCCGAAACCTGTACGACAAAAATGATTCAGACGGCGGATTTTGAGATCCGCCGTCCCACCCGACGATCGGCGAAACCCGACCCGGCGCGTTGGCGCCGGCCGGGCTCACGTCACATTCCGAGATTGCGAGCGTGTTCGATGATCTTCTCGACCGTTCGTTCGATGCTTTGGCGACCGAACGCGAGAGCCTGTTCTTCCGCCCGCTGAAGACTGGAAAACTCGCTGTGCGCTTCGTGCGGTCCGACGAAAGACACTACCTCGCGGTTCGCGACGACCCAGTTATGGACATCGAATTGAACCTGCGAGCCCGCATCCAGCCCTTGCTCGATGAGCGCCTCGCGGAAGTGCCGGTTCGCGGGGATTCCGTTCTCGGTGCCGAAAATCAACCCTGCGTCGAGATCGTTTCGGAGGAAGCTCACGAGAGCGGCCGCCGCCTGCGGGTGTCGCGACTGAGAGCTGATCTGGGTGCTAATCCCCGCGCCGATCTCGTCGCTCGGATATCGGCCGTCCGGAGGAGCGATCATCTTGAGGTCGTCGGGAGTGTTAGCCTGGAACCGCGAATACGAGCCGAGAGCAGTCGACATCATCGCGGCATCGCGCGTCACGATCGGGCTGTTGGCGCCGTCGTCGGCCTGAACGCTGATCTCGGCTGACGTCGCGGCTCCACTGTCGCGCAGCGCTCCCCACCACCGGTACGTGTCGCGGAGTTGCTCCGCCGTCTGCGTGAGCCCGTCAGGGCCGCTGATCGCCGCGCCGTGCGCCGCAAGATCCCACGACCTTCGTCCGAAACTACCGTACGATATACCCGCACTCTCGTCGAGAACGCCGTGGACGGTGCCGCCGCTCCGGTCGTACACGAGTTGGGCAATTTCGGCCATGTCTTCCCACGTCCAGTCGGATTTCGGCAACTCGATCCCCAGTTCATCAAAGAGAGTCGCGTTGATCAGGTACCCAGCACGCACCGACTCCGACACGGGTATTCCAGTCAGACGACCGGCCGGATCGTACGACGTGATCTCGTCGAGCTGAACGTCGTTGAACGCGCTCAAGTCGATGTCAAAATCGCGTATGTCGGCGCGCGCACCCAACGGAAGCACCTGCCAGGGGCCGTCGTGCCCGGCAACAAAGACGTCAGGCTGGTTGTTCGCTGCCATCTGCGTACGCAGCCGGTCGATGTACCCGTCCCATCCGCTGAACTCCGCCTCGACGCGGATGTTCGGGTTCCGTTCCATAAAGAGCTCGAGCATGTCCTGATACGCGTTGTGTCTCGTCTCTCCTCCCCACCACGAAAAGCGCAGCGTGATCTGCTCATCCGTCGCTGCCGCTTTCTCGGAGCGTCCGGCACCAAAAATCGGTGCCGCGAGGAGAACGAGAATCACGGCTAAAGCGACTCGAAATGTCCAGTGTGATCGAATCATAAACCAAACCCCCTTGGTCGTGTGCGACGTCTTTATCGCACGGTTTTTCCAGCTCCGGAGTGGACCTGCGGACGCCCATACGAACATCCTCGGCCAGTATGCACGGGGTTCTCCCGGCTCGCTACGTGAAACTTTTTGCTTCGTGTTCAATTTTTACTCGTCGAGCGTACCGTTAATCTCGACCTCGGTATCGCACGGACGGTGGAGAAGCTGAAATCTTCCGGGAGTCACGCCGACGAGTCGCTTGAAAACCTGGCCGAAGTACCGAGGATCACCGAACCCGGTCTGTTCCGCGACATCGCGTATCCGCGAACCGTCTGAGAGGAGCAGCCGCTTCGCGTTCTCGATCCGGTACTGCGTCAAGTAATCGATATAGTTCATCCCTTTCCTGCTTTTGAACCAGACCGAGAAACGGCTCGCGTTCATCCCCACGTGTTCGGCGACGTCGTCGAGCGAGATCGGCGACCGGTACGATCGATGGATAAAATCGAGGGCGCGAGAGAGTCTCGCATCGGCCCGCTCCTGCGAGCGCAACCGAAAGACTGTGGCCTGGACGGCGGCGGTCGCGTCCGTGAACCGGGTCGCGAGCTCATGAACCGAATAAGCGTCGTCGATCAAACTGAAAAGATCGGGTATCGAGGCGATCGCCGATTCGACGTCCGTCCCGATTCTTCCGCCCGCGCCGACGGCGAGAAGCCGCTGAACACCGACGGCCAGGAAGAACGCCGCGCGTCGGATCGCATCGGCGGAAGCCCCGTACCGAATCAACCGCTCGAACAAGCCCCTGACTTCAGCGCTGCAGTCCGCGTCGTCGAGCATCGCGATCTTCTCGGCAAGCGCGCCCGCCTCCACCATTGCCTCGCATACCATTTTCTGATCGGCAACTGGGATGTCCTCGGACCGAATGAGACACCGGTCCGGCATCACGAACCGTGCAGCGGCTGCGTTCCGCGCCTCAAGAAACGCCTCGCGTAGGTTGGTGGTGCCGCGTTGCGACCGACTCATGCCGGCGTGCAGATCGTGCCTCTCAAGCCACGCACAGAACTCTTCGCACGACTCGATGCCGACAAGAACCGTCCACTCGCCGTGCCGAAGAGTCGAGCAACCCCGAACACCCTCGACACTTTGAGTCATCAAAGTGAGATCGCGTTCGGTCGTCACGACGAACACGGCGAACTCCCGTTCTCCGTCGTCGCCGTGATCCAGTAAAGCGAGGTCCTGTGCATCGGACGCGACGCGTCGGTCCAGAAGCCGTTCGCGAAACCAGAAGTCGCGCGCAATTCGCTTCGTCCAGTGTTTCTGGTTCTCACGTTCGGCGAGAACGTCCGCGGCGTCCTGCAGAGCCAGCCCGAACTCTTCGTCGTCGATCGGCTTTAAGACGTACCGAAAAACACCGTGCCGCAAGGCTTCTTGGGCGAAAGAAAACTCGCTGTGTCCGGAAAGCAGAATCACAAGAACATCAGGGAGTGAGGACCGCATAGCGGCGGCGAGCTCGATCCCGGTCATCCCGGGCATACGAACGTCGGCAATGACAACGTCGACGGGGTGCGATTTACACCACGCGAAAGCAGCGCGCGGATCGAGGAAGGCCGCTGCGAGTTCCACGCCGTACGACTCCCACGGGAACACGGTGAGACCATCGATCGCGAGCTGCTCGTCGTCGACAAGAATCGCGTGAAGAATCACTTCGGTCCTCCGCGGCTGCCGTTACTGGAGGGCAACCGGACGGTAACGGTTGTGCCGGTTCCGAGCCGGCTGTCGATCGTGAGGCCGAATTGGGATCCGGATCGCGTGCGAATCCTCTCGTCGATGTTTCGTAGCCCGATACGGCTTACGCTCGAGAGGTGCGTTTCGCGCACGCGTCGGAGCGTCTCCGGCTCAAGTCCGACACCGGTGTCGCAGACCTCCAACACAAGGTGCTCCCCACCGCGTTCGGTCCATGCGGTCACGCGAACTTCACCGCCTTCGGCCGACGGCTCGATTCCGTGGATGATCGCGTTCTCTACCAGCGGCTGAAGCGAGAAACGCGGGATCGAGAGCTTTTCGAGCTCTTCAGGCACGTCAACCGTTACCGTGAGCCGCGAGCCGAAACGAATCTTTTGAATCTGCGTGTACAGACGGACGTACTCGAGTTCTTTCGAGAGCGGTACTTCATGGCAGTTCTCGTACACGACCATCGAGAACATGCGCGACAATGCGCCGACCATTCGGGTGATGTCGTCCGCGCCTTTGAGCCGCGCGAGAGCGCCGATCGAGTTCAGCGTGTTATTGAGAAAATGCGGGTTGATCTGGGCCTGAAGCGCGTCCCATTCGGCGTCTCGTCTGTGGATCTGCTCGACGTATACCTCTTCGATGAGCTGATTGAGACGTTCGAGCATCCGATTGTACGTCCGCGCCAGCTCGCCGATCTCGTCATCGGTCTCGACAACGGCCGGGACGTTCGTGCTTCCATCGCCGAACTGCTCGATCGTCGTCGCGAGCCGGCGAATCGGGCCAATAACTCGATAAGAAAAACGAACCCACGCGGCCGCGGTGAGCAGCATTACCACCAGAATGGAAATCACCATAAACCATTGAAGATCGAGCGAGCCGCGCAGCATGCTCGCGGCCGACACCACCATGACCAAGTCCAGCCCTGCAGCGCCGATCGGCGTCGAGACGACGTAAAATCCGCCTACGGCCTTCTCGATGGTAACGGAACCTCCGGCATCGGCGCCTGACACATACTCGCGAATATCGACCGGCACCGTCCGTCGTCCGATAATCACACCGTCCTCGCGATGGAGGAGTAACAACTCGCGGTCTCGTCCGTCGCGGAACCGCCCGAGGATATTTTCTACGCGGTGTAACGGCACGTGCGCGAACGCGACACCAATCGGCCGGTCCGTTTGGGACGGCGTCAGCCTGCGGCCGATCACGAGGCTCCGCGCATTCTCGGCGATGAACCACACGACGCCCGAGCTCGCGTCAAAGACGGGAGCGTACTGCGGAGCGTCGCGCACCCGTGAGAAGAGGTGGAATCCGGGTAGGCCACTGCGGTACGAGAAACCGTTCTCCGCGTGAATCTCGAGTTGACCGATTTCGGGACGAAAGGCGACCATCCCCGCGATCTCATCGGCTACCGTTCGGAACACGAGCAGCGCCTCGTACGTGTCGACGAAACGATCGTTTTCGATTGCCTCGCGAACGACACGGGTGTCGGTAATGTAACGAAAGGTGTTCTCAACCTCGTTCAGGTACGACTCCAGATAACCGGCGTTCAGCTTCATGAACTGAGACGCAATATCGAGCGTCTGGGTCTCGACGACGCGATCGAGACGAACGCGCAGGACACCGACGAGGACAACGCCGGGAATAATCGTGAGAACGGCGATTAGAGCGAGGGCCTTCGTACGAATGCTTGCCACACGAGCATCGTACCCTCGGCCGTGACGCGGCACAAGTGCGATGCAAAAAAATCAATGCCGATGCAAAAAAAACACGACGGATCCGCAGGAGACCCTGCACGCGACACGCTCCGCGCGCAGTGATAAACTATGCCGATATTCCGGAAGGAGCTCGCAAAATGAAGAAAATCGGCATCATCGGTACCGGCCAGATCGCGCAGACGCACCTGCGTAAATGGGCTGAGATCGACGAGGCGGAGGTCGTGGTTGCGTGCGACGTCGACGAGAGTTCACTCGCGCGGACGTGCACAGAGTTCGGCATACCGTCGTCGGTCACCGATTTTCGCGAACTGCTGAAGCGCGACGACGTCGACGCGGTCGACGTCTGCCTGCACAACAATCTGCACGCTCCGGTCACGATCGAGGCGCTGCGCGCGGGCAAACACGTCTACTGCGAGAAACCGATCGCCGGATCGTGGGCCGACGGCAAAGCGATGCTCGACGCGGCGCGCGAGAC
>PXBQ01000076.1 GCA_003566875.1 Spirochaetaceae bacterium
CACTCCCACGCACGTCATGCCGAACATCCTCGCGGCGACTCGGATCGCGATGAAAAAAGGCCTACACCTGCCGATCTGTTACAACACCGGAGGCTACGACTCGGTTGAAGCGATCCGTCTGCTCGATGGAGTTGTCGACATCTATTTGCCTGATCTCAAGTTCACCGACGGTGCGGAGGCCGCGAAGTACGCCGGAACCGCTGCGGACTACCCGGAGACCGCAAAAGCCGCGATCGCCGAGATGCACCGACAGGTCGGAGACCTCGTGACCGATGCCGCCGGAATCGCGCGGCGCGGCGTGATGATCCGGCACCTGGTGATGCCGAACGGAGTCGCCGGGACGCGCGACTTTGTCGAGTGGGTCGCAAATAACTTGTCACCCGCGACGTACGTCAACATTATGGCTCAATACCGGGTCGCGCACCGGGCGTTCGAGTACCCGGCGATCGCGCGCGCGATCACGACGAACGAGTTCCTCGAGGCGATGGAGTGGGCCGAGCAGGCCGGGCTCACGAACCTTGACGAGCGATCGGTCGCCCACCGCGAGATGTTCCGCCGCCGCAACTGAGCGGCGCTCACGCCCACAGTCCGCCGATCCGGCGCCCGCACGCGGCACACGCGCCGTCGGTGATGTTCATCTCTTCGATCACAAACCCGAGGCGGTTGATGACCGTCGAGCCACACGCGGGGCAGAACGTGTTTTCTCCTTCGTGGCCGGTCACGCGCGCCACGTACACGTGTTCGAGGCCTTCTTCGAGTGCGATCCGACGTGCGGTATCAAGCGACTTGACGGGCGTCGGAGGCAGGTTTGCGAGCTTGTACAGCGGATAGAACCGGGCAAAGTGCACCGGAACGTCGGGGCCCAGTTCGTCGCGTATCCATCGGCACATCGTGCGGACGTCCGACGGAGCGTCGTTCACGGTCGGGATCACGAGGTTCGTGATCTCAAGATGAACTCCGGCGGCACGGATCGCGCGCATCGTGCGAAGAACCGGCTCGAGGTCGCCGCCGACGTACCGCCGGTACAGTTCGCCGTCGAACGCTTTCAGGTCGATGTTGACCGCATCGATGTACTCGAGAATTTCGCCGAGAGGCTGTTCGGCGAAGTATCCGCTCGTGTGCAGCAGATTGAGGAGGCCTCGTTTGCGCGCGAGCCGTGCCGTGTCGAGAACGTACTCCGAGAACGCGATCGGCTCACCGAACGCGTAACTCACCGCCCCCGCGCCGATGCTTACGGCTTGTTCGACGACAGCTTCAGGAAGCGCGTCGTAACTGTGAATCTCTTCGGGGTCGACAAGAGCGATATCCCACACCTCGCAAAACGAGCATGCCAACGGACAGCCCGCGGTCGCGACCGCGAGCATCCGGCTACCCGGTTGGACGTGGAAGAACGGCGCGCGCTCGACGGGGTCAGCCTGAATCATCGCCGGTCGCCCGTACACCAGAGAGTACAACGTTCCACCGCGGTTCTCCCTGACTCGACACGCGCCTCGCTCCGAGACGCCAATCACACAGCCGCGCGGGCACAGTTCACACCGGACGTCGGCGTTCGCACGCCGCGAGTACCATCGAGCCTCGTGTTCTCGCCGATCTGCATTCACGCTTTCGGAACCGTTTGCCGTATCTTCCGGACCTCCGGTTCGCTCCGCTGAGGGAGCCGCACCGAGCCGCCCTCCGGCCCCCCACGACACTCCCGTCAAACCCGCCACCGTTACCGCGCCGACCGTCCGCGCGCACGATCCAAGGAAATCCCTCCGGGAGACTCCGCTCTGCGCGAGCTCCACGGCGCGTGACTCCCTCGTGGGTGACTCGCTCTTTGCTTTGTCAGCCGATTCAGCCCTCTTCGTGCGGTCATTGCGCATAGACCCTCCTTGTTGTCGGTGTTCCCAGAATAACGAGCACCAGAAACGCCGCTGCGTTTGCAACCGACGCAAAAATACAACACGCGACGATCCCGAAAATCGGCGCGAGAACGACTCCCGCGATCACCGAGCCCAAACACGCTCCGAACAGCTCGGTCCCGTAGACGGCACCGGTCGCTTTCTCGGCTCCGGGTCGGGCCTTCAGGCAGCACGCCACCGCGATCGGGAAATCGGCTCCGTTCAAAACCCCCGCAAGGAACGTGATCATCGCGAAAACGATAAACGCGGCAATCGGCGATGGAATCGCAGTGGTCAACGGTAGAACTACCGCCACGGCGAGCGAGAACGCGGCGATCGTCAACTGGATCGCCGCGAGTAAGCGCCCGTTCGCGGCGTCGCCGAATCGCGCGCGGACGACGATTGTTCCCACCGCGAGCCCCGCCATGAAGATAGCGACGATCACGCCGACCATCTCGTACACGAACCCGTAGACGCTTTGGAACACGAAGATCAGCGCGATTTGGATCGACATTGTCGAGATCCCGGTCGTGAACACCGCCGTCAATACGGCGAACCGCACCGACGCGGCGGCGAATCTCTCGCGTCGAGCACCAACGACAAAAAGAACAATCGCCACGAGCACCACGGCGCCAAACGGCATCATCGTCCACGAGAGTCTGATCGTCGTGAGTCGTTGCAAGTACCGCGCGTGATCCGCCCTCGTGAGCACGCTCCACTTCACGAGCGTGTAGAAGTACCCGATCGGCCTCATGTCGGAGTTGATAAATCGATGCGTAACGACCGGAGTCGCATCGGCATCCGCTGCGATCTGTTCGGCAAGACTCGGTACAAACGCCGGCGGCGCTCGCGGCGGTTCTCTGTGTGCGTCCGGCGACCGGCCGTGGTTCCGCAAGATCCAGTTGACGCGGCGGACATGATCGTCCCTGAGAAATAACTCGATGTGCGCGCGGCCGAAGTCGTCCGTGGAGATCCCACGCTCGATGAGTCGGTTCTCGAGGACCGGAGGTTCCGATGCGACAGGACCATCGGTCGCGCTTGGGCCATCGTCGGCAAAGAACACCAACGCTCGATCCCCGGCCGCGAGAACTCGCGCAAATACGCTCGATAGCGTATGAAACACCGTGGCGTTTTGATTCACCGTTGTGAGGCCGCGCAGATCGGCCGTCGTTCCGAGTGCGGTCACAAACACCCCTCCGTCGGCGAGTCGCGCCTGTGCCTCGCGGAAAAACTCCTGCGTAAAAAACCGGTTCAGAACCGCGGTCGAAGGGTCGGGGACGTCGACGAGGATCACGTCGTACGTGTCGGTACTGCGCTTGAGGAAGAAGCGTCCGTCGCCGTGGATCAGGCTCACCCGCGCGTCCGTAAGCGCCGCGCGAGTTTCCTCCGGAGCGTGTGAGATCGCCGCGGCCGTTAAAACGTCGTCGAGCTCGACGTACGTGACCGACTCGACCGGGTGTCGAAGGATCTCGCGAAGCGTACCGCGAATGCCGCCTCCGATCATCAATACGCGACGCGGGGCGGGGTGTTGCAGCATCGTCATGTGCGCGAATACGACGGCGTCCTGTTCCTCAAAACGTGTTTCGGTTCCGACGTTCCCGGAGCTCGAGAACACGAAGTTCCCGCTCTGGAAGAAACTGATCTGACCCTTCCGCGCGGCCACCGATATCGCCCCGTACCGCGAGTGTCGCGTCTCGACCAGATCGTACGCGGGGGCAAACGTGCGCCACTGGAGGTCGAATCCATACCGGTCGATCGCGTCGAGAAACGGCGTCGAAGCGAGCAGACCGATCACGACGACGAGCGGCGCGGCGACCGACAGATCCGCGAGGCTAAACCGCGCACGGCCGGTCGCAGCGACGACGCCGGCGAGAACGACCGACGCGGCTACCGCGGTCGTGAGCGGTCCGAGATACCGGACGGCGAGTAATGAAAAAACGATGCCGCCGATCGAGTTTCCGATTGCCTCGCCGATATACGTCTGTCCCGCGCCGACGGTCCCAACCGAGAAAGCCGCCTCGCGCGCATGGCGTGAGATTCCCACAAAAACCGCGCCGAGCACAAAACAAAGCGGGGCTACCACGGCAAACGCCGAAACGATCATGTCGATAATCGAAAGATACGTGCCCGGCGTGACCGTGAACGTTGCGCGCAGAACCCGGATCGCGATTATCGTCGCAGGCAACAAAACCGCGGCAAAACACGAGCCCGCGTTGAGTACTGTGCGGACATCCATCCGGCTTTCGAGCAGCCGCGCGGCACACCGACTTCCGACACCGACCCAGGCCATCCATGCCGCGAGCACAACACCGAACGCGAGTTCATTTCCGTGGAAAACCATAAGAAATTCGCGCAGCACAAGCACCTGACCGACTTGGCATACGGCACCGAGGGCCAGAGCAACCGAAAAATATTTGGGGTTATAGGGAACCGCTTGGGGTTTCATGAAGTACTATGGAAAATTGCCGCCGGGCGGAATCGAACCGTCGACACGAGGATTTTCAGTCCTCTGCTCTACCAACTGAGCTACAGCGGCGTCTCTCCAAATGTTCGTTCAATTTATACAGAACCGCCCGAACGTTGTCAACCCCAAGATTTATCGACCCCAAGAGATATTGACCGAGCACGAGTGCAGGGGTATCCTGACCGACGATGGACATCAACCGACGCCGCTCCGACGCGTACAAGAAAGCCGCATCTGCGCCCCGCGACAAGAGCGCCAAAGCGGGCTTCCCGATGGTGCCGGCGCACGAGGCCGGTGAGCCGGACGCCTCTCGGGGAGAGAAGCGTGTTGAGAAGCGACGCGAGAAACGCGTCGGAAAGACCGATGCAACAGGGCGTGTTGCGCAGTTTCTTGCGTTGATCGGGAAGGACGCCGCCGCGGATGTGCTGAAACGTCTTCCTGCCGCCGATATCGAAAAAATTGTGTCCGAGTTGGTGCGAATCCGATCGGTGAGCCCCGAAGAGGCGGCTCAGGTCCTTACCGAGTTCGGTTTTCGCGCCGAGGTCACACGGCGTGGGCTGTTCGGTGGGCCGGAGACCGCGCGCGGGCTGCTTGAGGCGGCGTTCGGTGCCGAGCGCGCGGACGAGATTTTCCGCAAAGCGGTGCCCGATGCGACGCGGTTTTTTGCGTTTCTCAACGAATACGAGCCGGCTCAGATCAAACTTCTCGTGAAAGGGGAGTCGCCGCCGGTCGTTGCCGCGGTGATTTCGCACCTCGACCCAGGTGTCGCGTCCGGGACTCTGTCGTTGTTCGAGCCGGCCGATCAAGCCGCGATCGTGCGACGAATCGGTCGCGCGACCAAAATAGACCGTGAAGTTCTCGCACGCGTCGAGCAGACGCTCAAGGACAGAATTCGCACGCAGGGGCGTGTCGTATCGGAAGAGCTCGACGGCAAGTCGACGCTCGCGTCGATCCTGCGCGCGATGGACCCTGCCGCCGGCGACAAGTTGTTGACGGCCCTGCGCGTAGAGAACGAGGAGCTCAGCGACGACGTGCGCAAGCGCATGTTCACCGTCGAAACGCTGTTGCTCGTCGACGACGCCGACCTTCAGCGCGTCCTGCGCGAGTTCACCGATCGCGACGTTGCGCTTGTCGTAAAAGGAAAAACCGACGATCTGCGCGCGAAAATTCTCTCGAACGTCTCGGAACGCCGGCGGATCATGATCGCCGACGAGTATCACGCGCTCGGTGCGGTTCCGCGAACCGACGTCGACGAAGTGACATCGCGCTTTGTGAGCATTTGTCGGGATCTCGAAGACAGAGGAGAGATAGTCGTTCGTCGAGCCGGGAACGAGTACGTCCAGTGATCAACCGTCGAAATCGATTTTGTGACAGGATCGTGTTCGCAGATTGCTGTCTGCAGAGTATGATGGTATATTAATTACCGAGGAAAACCGTGTATTCGTTACAAACAGCATATCTGCTCTGGTTACCTTCCGTTTTTGGTATCGCAGGGTTACATCGATTCTATCTCGGCAAGCCGATCTCGGGCTTTTTTTTCCTGATCACCGGAGGGCTTTTCGGCATCGGCACCGTGTACGACGCGTTGACGATGCGCTCGCAGGTTCGGCAGGCGCGGATTCGCGACAAGTTTGACCGTGCGCTCGCGAACGACGATGACTTTCTGAGGCTCGATCAGACTCCGCGGGCAGGATCTCGGCCGGCGAGTATCGAGCAGGTCATACTCAAGACCGCGAAAAAGAACAACGGAGTCGCGACACCCGCGGAGGTCGCGCTCGAAGGGAACATCACGACCGATCAGGCAAAATCCGAACTCGACAAGCTCATGTCGAAAGGGTTTGCGGAGATCCGTGTCCGGAAGACCGGGCACGTCGTGTACGTCTTCCCTGACTTTCTCGACGACAACGCCCCTTCGCAGTTCGAAGATTTTTAACCCCCCGCAAGAGGATCGCTAAATGACAGCAAATGAGTTACGTCGCGCGTATCTGGATTTCTTTAAATCGAAGAACCATACCGTGATATCGGGGAAATCGCTGATTCCCGAGAACGACCCGACCGTGCTCTTCACGACCGCGGGCATGCATCCGCTTGTCCCGTACATTCTCGGCGAGAAGCACCCGGGTGGTACACGGCTCGTGAACTACCAGAAATGCATCAGGACCATCGACATCGAGTCGGTCGGCGACACAAGCCACCTGACTTTGTTCGAAATGCTCGGGAACTGGTCGCTCGGGGACTACTTCAAGGATGAGTCGATCCGGATGAGTTATGAGTTTCTCACCGAGTGGCTCGGGATCGATCCCTCCAAACTCTCGGTGACGGTGTTCGCGGGCGATGACGACGTGCCGGCCGACAAAGAGTCCGCGGCGATCTGGCAGTCTCTCGGGATCCCATCCGAGCGGATATTCTTTCTGGGGCGCGAAGACAACTGGTGGGGCCCCGCGGGCGCGACCGGTCCGTGTGGCCCGGACACAGAGATGTTTATCGACACCGGGCTGACCGGAACACCGGAGAGTCGGCCGGGTGTATCGGACGGGAAGTACCTCGAGATCTGGAACAATGTCTTCATGCAGTATCAGAAGAACGCCGACGGCTCGTATACGCCTCTCGATCGGCAGTGCGTCGACACGGGGATGGGAATCGAGCGGACAATCACGATTCTGCAGGGCAAAACGACGGTGTACGACACCGAGCTGTTCCAGCCGATTCTCGCGGAACTCTCGCGTCTTGCGGGCAAGAGGTACGGTGACGACGCGGACGTCGACGTCTCGATGCGTATAATCGCGGATCACGTGAGGACCGCGGCTTTCATCCTCGGAGATGAGAACTCCGTCGTACCGTCGAACGTCGGCCAGGGGTACATTCTCCGCCGATTGATTCGGCGCGCGGTGCGTCACGGACGGAAAATCGGACTCGAAGGCCGTTTTCTCGAGAAACC
>PXBQ01000379.1 GCA_003566875.1 Spirochaetaceae bacterium
CGAACGTACGTCCCGAGTCGCCTCTTCCGACCGATTCTGATTTTCGACGAGATCGAAACGATCCGTGTGGCGGCGTTTCGGATCGACCGGACACCGGTGAGTATCGCGGAGTTCCGCGCGTTCGTGTCGGGAAACCCGCAGTGGCGGCGCTCGCAGGTCCCTCGAATCTTCGCGACCGGCGGTTACCTCGCGACCTGGAGCGACGACCTCACTCCGGGCGAGACGATTACGGATCACGACTCACCGGTCACGCGTATATCGTGGTTCGCAGCCGCCGCGTACTGCACCTGGGCGGGGGGAAGGCTCCCGACCGAAACCGAGTGGGAGTCCACAGTCGGCACGATGGAATCGGCGCGTTGGGCCGTAGCCGAGTGGGTCGAGGACGCACAGACTACGATTCCCGAAACCGGGGCCGACGTGACCGTGCTCGGGTGCGGAACGTCGGCGCGGTTTCGTGCAGCGAGAACGCCGCTCGAGTACGCCGCGTCGGCACGGTATCGGCGTCGCGCACGGCTCGATCCACGCTCAGCGCCCGCAGACGTCGGCTTTCGATGCGCGGATGACGCGGTCGGCTCCAGAATCACCGGCGAAACCCCGTAGGACGGCTCGAAGGAGAGATCGATGAAGACACGAGGACCGAAAAATACGACGGCGATCATGATGCTCACTATCGCAGCGGCCGTGGCCCTCGGGGTCGTTGTCGGTAGAGTGACCGATCGTGACGGCGCAGCGCGCCCCACGGAGACCGTCGCGAACGATGGTTCTTTGTCGGTGTCGCTCGCGGAGTTCGCCGAATGGGACGCCGATCTCGAGCCGTGTTGTCCGGTAGAACCGGGTGAGGCGCGCGTCGGCGAATCGACCGGCATCCCGGCCGACTCGGTGTATCACGTCGCGGCGAACTGGACCGATCATCGCGGCGATCGACTCGAACTCGCGACGCTTCGCGGGCGTCCGGTCATCATGACGATGATTTACGCAGCGTGTATCGGCACGTGCCCGGTGCTCATGGTCGACGTTCGCCGATTGTACGACTCGCTTCCCGCCGACGTCCGCGATGATGTCGTCGTGATCGCGGCGAGTTTTGACCACGAGAACGACACGCCCGAGGTCCTCGCCGAGTACGCTCACTTCCGGCGCTACAACCGATCGGGCTGGCATTTTCTTCACGGAGACCGGGCGGCGGTCCGCGAGCTCGCGACTGTTCTCGGAATCCGGTACTCGCACCGTGCCGACGGCGTGATTGCGCACACCGATCGAATCGTGGTGCTCGATCGCGACGGCCGGATCGTCGCGAACGTCGACGGGATCATGCAACCGATCGAAGCCGCCGCGGACGCGCTCATCGCCGCCGCGCGGTAACGCCGTGGCGACGTGCCGTTTTTTTGACGCTGGGACCGACGCGAATAAACCATCCAAATCGATTCACTGCTGCGTTTGCGGCGATTTTCCCCGAAAACGACTCCCCGTCTCCGCGTGAAATGTGTATCATTCGGGTATCAACACTGGGTTGATTCCGTCGCGCGCAGCAGAGGCGGTTTATCGATATAATCGGGATTCAGAGATGAGAAAGACATACACGACATTTCGCAGGAAAGAGCAAACACGAACGCGTTTTCGGCGCAGGCGGGTATTCGCCGACGTCGCGTATATCCCGCGAGTCTGCCCGGCGTACAATCTCGCGAAGGCATACAAAGCGGTCATCCGTAACTTCGAAGAAGAGTTCCGTCCGGTCGGGGTCTCCCCCACGCAGTTTGGGATTCTCGTACACGTAGCGATTTCGGAACCCGTCACCGCCGCTCTACTCGCCGAGCAACTCGGCTCGGATCCCAGCACGGTGTCACGCAACATGGAATCGGTCATCGGCCGCGATCTCGTGAACTCCCGAGCCGGGGAGGACAGGCGAGAAAGAGTTTACACCCTCACCGGAAGCGGCCGGCGGATCCTCGAGGCCGCGGTGCCCGCGTGGAAATCCGCGTCCCGGCGCGCGATCGGCAAGGTGCGGAGATCGTCGTGGGAGTCCGTACTCCGCGATCTGCGCACGCTCTCGAACTAGGCTTTGAGTTCACCAACTGGGAGTTTCACGGCGATTGACCGCGCATCGAGATATGAGTATTCTTGCTCCGGAAAATGAGTGAAAAAGAAGACGTGGGGACGACGGACGGCCACGAGTCGTCCCTGACCACGCGACGCCCGATCAAGATTATCATCGTAGTTATACTGCTCGGTTGTATTGCCGCCGGAGTTTTCGGGGTGATTTCCGCGCAGAACCGCCTTTTCAAGCCGGTCGGAGCGACGGGAGAGTTCGTTCTCGAGCGCGGACGAACTCTCCGGTACATCGCGGGGCATCTCGAACAGCTCGGGAAGATCCCCGACGGCGATCTACTCGTCTTGTACGCGCGTCTCGCGCGTAGATCGGCGTCGATTCAGGCGGGCACGTACGCGCTCGATGAGACGATGACTCCGGTTTCGATCCTGGACATGATGATCCGCGGCGAGACGGTCGACCTCTCGCGTCCGGTTACAATTCCCGAGGGCTGGCGCATCACGCAGATCGCGGCTCGACTCGACGCGACGGGCATCGTCACGGCCGAGCAGTTTGAGGCCGCGGCGACGATGCGCGAGGCGTACCGCGACGTCCAGTCGCTCGCGGACCTTCCGGACGGGATCACGCTCGAAGGCTTCCTTTTCCCGGAAACGTATCGATTCAATCCGGAGTCGAGCGCCGAGGAGGTCGTGTTGCGAATGCTGCGCATGTTCGATACGCGCGTGGACGCCGAGTTGCGCGAAAAGGTCGCCGAACAAGGCCGCTCGATGCGCGACGTCGTGAACCTCGCGGCGATCGTCCAGGCGGAGTCCCCGATCCGCGACATGAGGGAGATCGCGGGTGTGTTCTGGAGCCGCCTCCGGATCGGAATGCGGCTCGAGTCCGACGCGACGGTGAACTACTTCCTGGGAACCAGCAAACTCCAACCGACGCTCGCCGACATCCGCGTACGCGATCCGTACAACACGTACCTGAACGCCGGGCTTCCGCCGGGCCCGATCGGGAACCCCGGAATCGACGCGATTCGCGCGGCGATCGAGCCCGCCGAACACGAGTACCTCTTCTTCCTTCATAAACCGACGCTCGAGACCGTGTTCTCGCGCAACTTCACCGAACACCTCGCCGCAAAGGCTCGATATCTGGACTAAGAGACTGGCACGGTCAGCCGGTTTCGTTTCTTTTGACGATCGACCATAATCGCGGTATCCTTGTATATACAAGGAGTCCCCAATGCGCCGATTCACCGCAGAACAAAAGGTCATCGCAGGATTTCTCGCCGTCCTGGTTCTTGGAGTCTTCCCTCCACTGAACCTCTTTTCCCGAGGCAAATCGGAGACGAACGGTCCCACCCAGGAATCAGTTGATGCTTCCGCGGAAGACGCCGTGAATGGCTCGAAACAACCGTCGCTGGGGTTCCCGATACGAGATGGGGCGGTCGAAGAGATGCGCCGGCTTTCGCGCATCGGGGCGGGGTTACGGACGACGGGCGGACGATCGACCGAAGTCGCGCTTCCCAGTGAGTACCTTGGACAGTCGCCGCCAAGGGGTGCACACCAGTTCTCGACCGATTTCACGCGCGCGCTGATCGATTTCTCCGATGTCGTCGCGGGTGGCCCACCAAAAGACGGTATCCCGGCAATCAACACACCGATGTTCGACACCGTTTCTGCCGCCGAGCGATGGCTCGACGGCGCGGAGCCGGTCATCGTCGTGAGGCGCGGTGGACGGACGGCGATCTATCCGCTTCAGATCCTGACGTGGCATGAGATCGTGAACGACGAACTCGGCGGATACCCTGTGACGGTTACGTACTGCCCGCTCTGTAACACCGGCGTCGTGTTCGACCGCCGGTTCGACGACCTCACTCTCGATTTCGGCGTCTCGGGACTTCTGATTTTCAGCAACATGATAATGTACGACCGGCAGACCGAAACGTGGTGGGTCCAGGCGACCGGCCGCGGCGTCGCGGGCCGATTCGCCGGACAACAACTCGCGTTCGTACCGTCGACGATGGTGAGCTGGCGCGACGCACGAGAAACGTACCCGGACGCACGAGTCCTGAATCGCGACACCGGTCACCGACGTGATTACGGCAGTAACCCGTACGTCGGGTACGACGGCTTGTACGAGCCGTTCTTGTACCGTGGAGCGGCCGTCGTCGACAGCGAAACCGAAAGCCCGATGACGCGCGTGCTGACCGTATACCACGGCGACGAGGCGGCCGCGTTCCCGTTCCCGGTTCTCGCCGAGCGGCGTGTGATCGAAACCGTGCTCGACGGCCGGCGTGTCGTAGTCGTCTGGGAACGCGGAACCGCAAGCGCGCTCGACGCGGCACGGCTTGCCGACGGGCACGACGTCGGAACCGCTAATGCGTTTTACCCGGAAATCGACGGCCGGGAGATCGTGCTCGAGTTTCGCGACGGAAGAGTCGTGGATCACGAAACCGGCAGCCGCTGGAACGCGACCGGCACGGCGGTCGACGGTCCACTCGCCGGGACACAGCTCGAACCCGCGCTCTCGATCCATCACTTCCTGTTCTCGTGGCGCGCGTTCAACCCGGAGTAATCCGAACCCCGGGCGGCGCTACGAATCGGCCGTCGTAATGCGGTACTCGGCGCGCTCGAGCCAGTCCGGTTTGATCGTGACACCCCAGCCGTACCCTTCATCGGGCAGTTTCACGACCCCGTCGGATACGGTGAGCGCCGGCGTGAACATCGCGCGAAAATTCGTTTGATCCTCGATCGAGAACTCCATGAACGGTCCCGGGTTCGGCAGAGCGTTTCGGAGCGCGAGAGTGAACACGGTTACGAGCGAGTGGTTCGCCGAGTGTGGCGTGCAGAGCAGCCCGTGTTCGGCGGCGAATCGCGCGATCTTGAGCGTCCGTGTCACGCCGCCGACGTAACAGATGTCGGGTTGTACGATGTCGACGACGTGATCGGTGATCATGTACCGCCACGCGGGCATGTAGTTGTCCTGCTCGCCTCCGGCGACCGGAATCCTGAGTTTCGCGGTTACACGTTTGGTCCAGTCGTACTCCCAGTACGGGCAGGGTTCCTCGAAGTGTCCGTAGTCGTTGTCCTCGAGCATCCGACCGACCTCGAGAGCGCGTGCGGGCGAGTAACAGCTGTTCGCGTCGGCGTGAATCGTGACGTCGTCTCCGAGAGCCTTCCTGACTGTTGGAATCAACTCTTCGGTCCGGCCGGGCCACGAATCGACGTCGTTGCCGCTCCACGACCCGACGCGCAGCTTGAACGCGCGATACCCCGACTCGTCGCGAAGGCGTCCCATCCTCGCGGCCTCGTCGCGCGGCGTGATGTCCCGGCTCATGCTCGAGCCGTACACCGCGACCGGATCGGGCGTGCTTCCGAGAAACTGCCACGCGGTCTGTTCTGCGATCTTCGCGCGCAGATCGATCAACGCGGTGTCGACCGCGGCGAGCGCACGGCAGATATACGAGCCGGGAAACTTCAGGTTCTTGTGCAGAACGTCGTCGAGGATCGTCCCGTGATCGTCGATTTCGCGCCCGATCACGACACGCGCGACCTGCCGGTGCAGGCACGTCGCGACGATATCGGCCGCTTCGGTGGTTGCGATCTGGCCCCACCCGGTCGCCCCTGACTCACACGTCAGACGAAGCAGTGCGACGCCCGGCTTGGAGAACGTTTCTATCGATGTGATTTTCATGGTGCCTCGAGTATACGCCGAGAGCGGGACTGTTGTCACACCGCAACACAAGAGAATGCCCGCGCCTATGTCTGAAGCTTGACGCAACGGGAGAATATTGCGATATTACATACCGACCGGTCGGTTTTTGAACGGGAGGTGGCGAACGATGACGAACCAGAAGCGCAGCGACGGTACCCGCGCGCGGATTCTTTCGGCTGCGGTCGAACGGTTCACGCACGGTGGATACGACACGACGTCTGTTGCCGACATCTGCGCGGCCGCAAACGTGAGCAAGGGCGCGTTTTACCACCACTTCCCGAGCAAACAGGCAGTGTTTATCGCGCTGCTCGAACGGTGGCTCGACGAACTCGATGAAACGATACGGAGCGTGGCCGCCGGAGGCGAGTCGGCACCGGTACGCCTGTCGCGTCTGGCCGGGCTCGTCGGCCAGGTATCGGAACTCGGGACCGGACGTGTGCCGATGTTCCTGGAGTTCTGGCGCCAAGCCGCGAAAGCCCCTGAGGTTTGGCAAGTCACGGTCGAGCCGTATCGGCGCTTTCGCGCCGCGTTTGCGTCGCTGATCGGCGACGGTATTCGCGAGGGAAGCCTGCGCGCGGTGGACCCGGACGCCGCCGCGCTCGCGCTCGTCTCGATGGGGGTTGGACTCGTGCTTCAGGGTGCGCTCGATCCGGCCGAAGCGCAGCCGGCCGACGCGGGAGAACACGCGGTCGCGTTGCTTCTCGAGGGTCTTGCGCGTGGGAGTGATCATGACACGAAATGATATTATCGGAGCGTTGGTTCTCTTCGCGTACTACCTCGTCGTATGTGTCGTTATCCCGACGCCTTTCAAGTACTGGACGAAGGTCCCCGGCGAGCTGATTCGGAAAGCCCAACATATCGGGTACAGCATGTCGGTCTTTCTGCTGCTCAACCTTTTCAGCACGTGGTACGCCGCGATCGCGGCTTCGCTGCTTCTGGTCGTGATCGGGTATCCGGTTCTGATGCTGATGGAACGGACGAAGTGGTACGCGCGGGCATTCACCGACCGCACCGCGGGTGGCGGTGAGTTTCGGAACTCGCTGCTCGCGGTTCAGGCGACGTTTGTGGTCTTGATCGCCGTTTTCTGGGGCGCACTCGGAATCCGCAATGCGCCCGTGATCGGCGTCGCGGTGATGGGATGGGGTTTCGGAGATGCGGCCGCGGCGCTTGTCGGCAAGGCGTGGGGGAAACGACGGATTCTATGGCGGTGGGTCGATCGAGCCAAGACGTACGAGGGAAGCGCGGCGATGGTCGCGTTTGGTGGGACCGCGATCTTTCTCACGGCGATTTTCTACGCAGGGCTCCCGTGGTACCAGGCTTTGGTGATAACGATCGTCGTAGCGCCAATATGTGGGATGGTCGAGCTGGCCACGCGACGCGGGTTCGACACGATCACCGTACCGATCGTCGCGGCGCTCTCGATCGTCCCGCTGATGCGTCTGTTCGTCCACCTCGGGTGGTAGTATGAACGCCCTCTCGCGCGAGCAGTCGGCACGGCGCGAACGGACGTTGTTCGTCGCGATCGTTTTGAG
>PXBQ01000516.1 GCA_003566875.1 Spirochaetaceae bacterium
AAAAAGCAATCGAAGACGAGTTGCGCGCCGCAAAATCCTGATTGACAGCGACCTTGTCGGCGCGACTTCACCGCCGGTAGCCGGTACGCGCGCTCTCGCAGAGCCAGTAATCGGCCACGCGACGGGCGCCCTCGGTATCGGTCCAGCCGCGGTCGATCTGGTCCGCGAGGAATTCGGCGAGCACGGTCTTAATGAAAAGCACCTTGCCGTAGAGCCACTCGATACATCGGGCGTCGGAGGCGACGATGCTCGAGCGGAGCGCCGGAAGCGCCTCGAACCGCTGCTGGAATACGCTGCGGTACGAGCTCGCGCGGAAGTTGAACCACCAGAGCCCACCCGGGTGAACGTTCGTGAAGACGCGGGCCGCCTGGACGATGTCCAGATTGTTTCCCGCGGCGGCGTTCACAAACTCGAACCCGATGTTCGCGTAGCGATCGAACACCGGGTAGAGACGGACGATCCTCTGCGGATCGTTCAGCATCGTGTGGTGTCGGGTGTCTCGCTTCATGCCGCAGAAGACCTGAATCCGGGTACCGGCCCGATCGAGCTCCGCGAGCATAGAGTGGTAGAGACGACTCTCGATGCCGTCGGACGGTTCACTCGCGACGCGACCGGACAGGAGCGGCTCCAGATCGACCCGGATCGTACCGTAGCCGGATGAGCGGAGCGAATCCAGATCGGCATGAATGCTCGCGAGCGCATCGTCGGCGGCCGCAGCGGCCGATACGGCGGATTCTCTCAACTCGGATGAGATCTCGAAGTACGGGACGACGACGAGCCTCTGCCCGAACGAGCGCGCGACGTGCATCTCGCGAGCACCGACGACGATGTTCTTCACGCCGATCCTTTCGCATACGGCCACAGGCCATTCAGGATCGTGCGATGTCAACAGGATCTTCTCTTCCAACGTGTCGAAATCGCGCGGGGTCTCGAGCCGGCACTCAAAGAGGTCTGCGAGCATCCGGCGGACGATCGTGTTCCAGTACGTGTTCCGGCTTCGCTCGAACGCAGTGAGGAACGCGTCGCGCCGGTCCGCTTCGCCGAGTCGCACATTGGGTGCAGGGTATCCCGCCGCGCGGAGCTCGCGCAGAAACCAGAAGTAGTGGAGGATGTCCCAGGCGTTCGCCGCGGCTACATTCTCAGACTCGTCCAAATGCGTATGCGTGTCGAAGACGTCCGCGCGCATCACGTACTCCGTTACTGCCCTCGTATCGTTACTCATCATCGTCATACCGGTGCTTGTCATACAGGTGAGTTCGCGACAAAACCACCGTCGACCGGGACCGTGACGCCGGTGACAAAACCCGACGCGTCGTCGCTCGCGAGCCAGAGCAGCGTACCCACCAGGTCTCGCGCGATACCGAAGCGCTTCAACGGCGTGTTGTCGATCGTCCGCGCGCCTCTTTCGGTCAGATTGCCGTGTCGGTCGGACTGCGGTCCGTCGCGATCGGGTTTCGGGAAGAAGCCGGGCGCAATGCCGTTCACGCGGATCCCGGCCGGGGCAAGGTACGCCGCGAGCCACCGCGTGAAGTTCTCGACGCCGGCCTTCCCGGCCGCGTACGCGGAGTTCCTCGTGAGCGGCGTGTAGCTGTTCATCGACGCGATATTGACGATCGCGCCTCCGCCGTTCTCGGCCATCTGCCGGCCGAAGACCTGGCACGGGATCATCGTGCCGGTCGTGTTCAGGACGACGACCCGGCTGAACTCCGCGGGATCGAGCGCGAAGAATCCACGAAGTTCGCCGGGTTCATCGTGCAGCTCCTCCGCGACGAATGAGTTCACGGTCGTGATCGCTCCCTTTGCGTTTCCTCCTGCGCCGTTGACGAGGATGCCGCACGGTCCAAACGCGTTCATGACCGCGACGCCGGCGGCGCGTACCTGTTCCGCGTCGGTAACGTCCGCGATCACCGAGATCGCCGTTCCGCCTTCGGCTTCTATTGCTTGTTTGACCGCGTTGAGTTTCTCGCCCGTCCTTCCGATCAAGGCTACCTTCGCGCCCTCGGCTGCGAGCCCCTTCGCCATCTCGGAACACAGGTTCCCTCCTGCGCCGGTCACGACCGCCACTTTGTCTCTTACTCCGCTGAACATCTTTTCCTCCACGTGCCGTTCGGTTCGGACCGTGTCCGAAACAAAGAACGGCCCGGCATCAACCGGGCCGCCTCGAGCAGGAGCTGAGCTTACTGCAGCGCCGCGTACACTTCCTGTGCGCGTTCGGTGACCACGGTGCCTCCGCTTCGGTACCACCGGTCGACGAACTCGTCAAACCTGTCGAGTCCCCAGTCGCCCACGACGATCTTCGCGACGTACTCCTGGAACAGCCTGTGCGTCCGGATGTCGGGGTAGCCTTCGTAAATTGAGGGCGGCAGGAACTGCCCCGCGATCGCGCGTACCGTATCTCGCGAGTACCCGTCAATCATCCGGTTCACGTTGACGAGTGACCCGTATGCAGCGAACATCTCCGGCGATTCGTCCGGATCGATGATGCTCATCTGGAACAGATTCTGCCCGGCGATGACCTCGGCATTCGAGAACACCTGAGCTCCGACCGACGTGCGGTATCCGGTTCCGAGCGCAAGGAAGTCCGCGGTTGTCAGACGAACCTCCCGCCCGTCTTCGATAAGGTAATTCACGCCCTCGTAACCTCGAAGACGCTCTTCGCTTGTCGCAGGATCGTTGATCCACTCCAAGGCTCGCATCGTCCGACGAATCGCTTCCTCGCTCATGTGAGCGCCGAATACGTAGCCCGGCCGACGATAATCGGTGGTCGTCAGGAAGCCGTCGTAGTCCGGATGCCGGAGCATCGGCAGGTACTCCAACCGTACGTCGGTAACGCCGGAGTTGTAGAGCACGGTGAAGCGGCCGCCGGCCCAATGGACGCCGTGGTACCATGACCCGATCAAGTCTCCGGTGATCTTGCCCATCCAAACCTGGTTGGTGTTGATAAAGGTTTCCGGGTCGAGCAGACCCTCCGCGTAGAGACCGCGCATCCATTCGATCGCAGACCTCATCGCCGGCTGAACCGCGCTGTACTGCAGCTTGCCGTCGTAGATGTCAAACTGGGGGAAACCTTCGACCATCGCGATCCCAAAAGGCGCAAAGAGATGGTCCATCCAGCGGCCTCCTTCCCGACCGGACGTCGGGATCTCATTGTTTGGGTCGCCGTCGCCGTTCGCGTCCTGGTCCCGGAACGCTCTAAGCACCGTCACGTACTCGTCCACGGTGGTGGGCACCGGGAGTCCGAGACGATCGAGCCAGTCGCCGCGGATCATGCCGCCGAGCGGCGTAAACTGGACAGCAGGAAGCACGTAGATCGATCGACCGTCCGGGCTTAGGGACTTGATGAAATCCCAGATTTCCGCCGGGACGTTGTTATAGTAGACCGGCATTTCCTCGCGTACCAGGGCGGTCAGATCGGCTACCGCTCCGTTGTCGATCAGCTCTCCTTCGATGCCACCCCACGGCATGAACACATCGGGAAGCTCGCCGGCAGCGATTCGCAGCCGTAGCTGCTGCAGATAGTCGGTGCCGCCGTTCCACGGGACCATCGGTGATTCCCAGACTATGCCGAACTGTTCGGCGAAAGCGACGGATTGCGGATGGTTCGCGTCCATGATGCCGTTCTGGTTGTTCTCGTTCCAGTGCTCGATAGCGATTACGTCCCTACCGGGCGCCGCCTTCTCCGTTTTGCCGGCCGCCACACCGAGTGCCGCCGCCACCAGCGAGAGCACGAGTGCCAAACCGATCGATCGTGTGAGTTGCCTTTTCATCGGCATACCTCCTCTTTTTTTTCTCGAGGGTCGACGACCCTCGTATCAACCCGTATTAACCCTTGACCGATCCCAGAAGCGCCCCTTTCACGAAGTGGCGCTGAAGGAACGGATAGAGCATCAGAATCGGCAGGGTCGCGAAGATCGTGACCGCCGCCTCGATCGTCCTGCGATTCAGGTCAGCGGTGCCGCGGCCACCGACCTCCCCCGATCTATCCTGGAGTGCGGCGCTCTGTGCGATGAATTGGCGGAGACGAATCTGGATCGGCATCAGGTTTGCGTCGCGCAGG
The DNA here is from genome assembly GCA_003566875.1 of Spirochaetaceae bacterium. Taxonomy (GTDB): domain Bacteria; phylum Spirochaetota; class Spirochaetia; order DSM-27196; family PXBQ01; genus PXBQ01. The sequence goes on from PXBQ01000516.1 coordinate 4,058, forward strand.
AACATCAGCGGATGCAGGAACATATTCCAGTAGTTGACCGCGAAGAACAAAGCGAGCGTCGCAAACACCGGTTTGGAAAGCGGGATGATGATCCGCACCAATATGTGGAGGTGATTTGCCCCCTCCATCAGCGCGGCCTCCTCGAGCTCGTCCGGCAGACCCTGGAAGAACGTCCGCATGATGATGAGGTTGAACTCGGTGATGAGGTGCGTAACGATCAGCACGTGAATATTGTTCATGAGTCCGTACGAGCGAATCGAGAGGAAGTACGGGATCAACGGATAGCGGATAACCAGGGAGATCACGACCATCAGGCTCAGCGCCTTCCGCGGTGTGAAGTACGAGCGGCTCAACGGATACGCGAAGAGCGCGGTGAAGCCGAGGCTGCCTACTACGCCGACGACCGTTACGTAGACCGAGTTCAGGAACGCGCGGTGCAACATTCGGTCGCGGACGACGTATCTCCACCCGGTGGTTTGAAAACCGACGGGCCACACGTACACCCTGCCGGCTTCCGCTGCCGGCCCCGCGCTGAACGAGACCGCGAGCGTGTGTACGAGCGGATACAGCATGATCAATGCAAGCAGAGCGAGTGTCGCCTCGTTCAGGAACAGGAAGGCTCGTTCCGTTCGCGAGTCTTTCAGAAGTTTGTTCACCACAAGCCTCCGCCCTGTCGGCGCATAAGTTGATTGACCACCCAGACCATCGCAAACGCGACAAAACCCTGGAAGAGTCCGATCGCCGTTGTGAGGCTGTACTGGCCTTCGGTGAGACCGACGCGATAGACGTACGTATCGAAGACGTCGCCTACTCCGTACGTGAGCGGAGTCAGGAAGTTGTAGATCCGGTCGAACCCGAAGTTCATCAAGCCGCCGATCCGAAGCAGTAACAGCACCATCGCCGTCGGCAGGATGCTGGGGAACGTAATCCGCACGATCCGCTGAAAGCGATTGGCACCGTCGATCATCGCCGCTTCGTAGAGCTGCGGATCTATACCGGCAATCGCCGCGAGGTACACGATCGTACCGTAGCCGCTATTTCGGTAGAGGCCGGAGAGGATGATCATCGGCCGGAAGAACCATGACCGTTGCACGAGCAGCATGCGCTCACCACCGAGCGCGACGATGATCTGGTTCACGATTCCGTTCAGGCTCAACAGTTGGAAGAAGAGAGCGGCGATCATGACCCACGAAAAAAAGTACGGAAGGTAGAGAACTGTCTGTAATCCCCGTTTGAGGCTCGACATCCGGACTTCGTTCAACGCAAGCGCGAGCAAAATCGGCGCGGGGAATCCGAAGAGGATTTCCTGGAGAGCGATCAGCATCGAGTTGTAGAAGACCCGGTAGAAATCCTGGTACTGAAAGAGATAGGCAAAGTGTTTGAAGCCGACCCACCTGCTCGCGAGGAATCCTCTGAAGATGTTGTAGTCCTGGAACGCGATCAGGATTCCTCCCATCGGGATCGCCCGGAACAACAAGAACCAGAGGATCCCCGGAATCACCATCAGGTACAGCAACCGATGTTTGCGCATCGTCGTGTTGCGCAACTTCCGGGTGCGGCCCGTGCGAACCAGTGTCACAGGCACAGCCGGCGTGCCCACATTCGTTGCCATCAAAATGCCCCCAAATTTCATTGCCGTGATTTTTTATTGCACGGTCCCGGGCGCAGCGCAACGGTAAATTTTTCACACTTGGTGCAAACGGTGACAATTTGTGGGCGCCAAAAGGTGACCCCCGTGCATTAATATGGAATTCTACCGTTTTGGACGGAGCGCGGAGGGGTTTACCCCGTATTTCTGTCGGAACACCCGTGTGAACGTCGCCTGCGACGAGTAACCCGACGCGGTTGCGACGCTTTTGAGCGGCAGATCGGATTGTTGCAGGAGCTTTCCGGCGTGTTCGAGCCTGAGGTTTTGCACGTACGAGTGGTAGTTCACGCGAAGCTGTTCCTTGAAGAATCGCGAGAGATACTTGTCGTTAACTCCAAAATGCGTGGCGACCGCGACCAGAGAGAGGTTTGGATCTGCGAAGTTTTCATCCAGGTAGCGCGCGACGTCGGTCTCCCGGAGCCCCGCGTACCGATTCCTGTTCGCCTCCCGATATACGGCCATCGCGTCCGAGCAGATCCTTCGAAAGGCCTCAAAAAACCGGTTCCACTCGGACGGCAGGTACTCCTGCGCGACAAAATCTATCAGCGTCTCTTGCACCGCGGGGTCGAGGTCACGCGTCGACGTGAGCATCTTGATCGCGGTTCCCTTGAGTTCATGAATCAGCACCGAGATCATCATCGGTCTCACCGAACGGTTGACCGTGTTCTCTTCATCGAGCGTGCGTAGGACCTTCTGCAGCGCCTTCTCGTCCCCCGATCGCACGGCGTTCAGGATGCGTATCTCGAGATCGATCGGGTAGTAGTGATTCGAGGTGTCCTGCACCAGCAGCGCAAACTCAATGAACGCGTCGGTCGCCTCGACCGAGACGCGCGCGAGGCCAGCTACGGCCTGATCGTACGAGTTTCGCAGCCGTGATGCGCGCGTGACCGGGATCCCGATGCCGAGGTAGATGTCCTCCTCCAGCGTCGCCTTCAGCTCATCGTGCGCGGACCTCAGTTGCACGACAAACCGCGAGTAGTAGACCGCCTTGTCGCGCTCTGGTGACCCGTGGATGTACGCGATCCGGTCCGATCCCTGCAGGAGGAAGTAGAGCTTGCCGTCGACGTGTTTCTCGAGAATCTCGCCGATCACCTTGGTCTTGACGAGAAACTCGCCGTAAAAGTCCCGAGCCACTCGTTCGGCCATCGGCGAGAGGCTGATCACAAAGCAGCAGTGACACGAACCCAACTCGATCCGGCCGTCGGCGAGCAGAGTCGCGAGTTCGTCGTCATTCATCCGGATCCCGGCGATGAGACTCTCCATCAGGAGCGAGTTGATGACCGGCCGCTGTCGATCGACCTCGTCCTGCAGCCGGCGTCTGTCGCCGACAAGACCATCGACCGAGTCCTGGAGGTAGCGAAGACCGGTCGTGTTCGAAGGCACCCCGCCCGTCGTGGTCCCGAGCGCCCTCATCATCGCACGGATCGGGCGCGTACCCCGCGCGCTAAAGATAATGATGAGCGCCGAGTTCAGCGCAAGCAGCACGATGACCGTGACACTCGTCGCGTTCCGCACGTACGCGGTACGTTCGCGGATGTTCTGTGGACTGAGAAACACGTCGATGCTC
>PXBQ01000192.1 GCA_003566875.1 Spirochaetaceae bacterium
GTCAGCGAGCTCATCGTGATGGCGATGCAAGGTCTCTTGAATGCCGGAGACGAGATGTTGATTCCCACACCCGATTATCCACTCTGGACCGCGGCGGTTCATCTCTCCGGCGGAAAGGCGGTCCACTACGTCTGCGACGAGGGGCAGGGATGGCTTCCCGATCTCAACGATATTCGGTCAAAAATCACTGCCAATACGAAAGGGATCGTGATCATCAACCCCAATAACCCGACCGGCGCGACCTACCCCGTAGAAATTCTTCAAGGTGTGCACGATATCGCGGCCGAACACGGCTTGATTGTGTACTCCGACGAGATCTACGACAAGATCGTGTACGACGACGTGAAGACGTGTTCGTTGGCGTCTCTCGGAGACGACATTTTCTGCGTAACCTTTGGTGGAATCTCGAAAGTCTACCGCGCGGCGGGGTTCCGCGCGGGGTGGATGGTCTTGAGCGGCAGAAAAGGCCCGGCGGGTGACTATCGTGAAGGGCTCGACATGCTCGCGAACATGCGGCTCTGCAGTAACGTGCCCGCTCAGTTCGCGATCCAGGCCGCGCTCGGTGGGTACCAGAGCATCATGGACCTTGTCGCTCCGGGAGGACGGTTGCGGCAGCAGCGAGATGCGGCGTACGCGGCAATAACGGCGATACCGGGTGTGAGTTGTGTCAAGCCGAGCGGTGCATTCTACTTGTTCCCGCGTCTTGACGAGAAGATGTTCGGAGTGAAAAACGACCAAGAGTTTGTGCTCGACTTGCTTCGCGAGAAAAAAATTCTGGTCGTGCAGGGCACGGGCTTCAACTGGATACGACCGGATCACTTTAGGGTTGTTTTTCTTCCCGACGAGGAGACCCTGACGACAGCGATCACCGGCATTGCCGACTTTCTCTCGTGGTACAAACAGTGACGACGCATCGTTTCAGGAGGTTTGCATGAATGTACGTGTACGGTACGCGCCGTCGCCGACGGGGCTGCAACACATCGGTAGCGTGAGGACCGCCCTTTTTAACTATCTCTACGCGCGCGCGACGGGCGGCACGTTTGTCTTGCGTATCGAAGATACCGACCGTGAACGGTTTTCTCCCGATGCTCTCGACGATATTTACGACACGTTTCGTTGGTTGGGGGTATCGTGGGACGAAGGGCCCGATGTCGGAGGGCCGTACGGGCCGTACTTCCAGTCGCAACGCGCCGATCTTTACCGGGCCCACGCCGAGAGTCTGCTTAGCTCGGGCCACGCGTATCGTTGTTACTGCACGGCCGAACGACTCGCCGACCTGCGCGAACAGCAGGCGCAAAAAAAAGGCGAACAAGGGTACGACCGAAGGTGTCGCACGCTCTCGGACGACGAGAGAACACGCTTAGAAAATTCCGGGGCGCCGTCGGTAATCCGGTTCCGTGTTCCGCTCGAAGGGAGCTCCGTATTCGAGGACACGATTCTCGGAGCGGTGAAACGGAAGAACCGCGACATTAACCCCGACCCCGTGCTTCTGAAGAGCGACGGTTTTCCGACGTACCACTTGGCGAACGTCGTCGACGACCACCTCATGGAGATCACACACATCCTACGCGCGCAGGAGTGGGTTCCTTCGGCCTCGCTGCACGTTCTGTTGTACGAGGCATTCGGTTGGTCGCCGCCGGTATTCTGCCATTTGCCGATGGTTATGGGCAAGGACGGCAAGAAACTCTCGAAGCGTCACGGTTCGACGAGTGTCGTTGATTTCAGAACAGCCGGATATCTTAGCGACGCGGTAGTGAACTACATCGCGCTTCTGGGATGGGCGTTCGATGACAAGACCGAGTTTTTTACGCGTGAGGAGCTCGAGACGAAATTTTCGATCGAGAGACTGAACAAATCGCCGGCGGTTTTTGATTACAAGAAACTCGAGTGGTTCAACGGCGCGTACATCAGGGCGCTGAGCGACACGGAGTTGGTAGACGCGATGATTCCGTTTCTTGAGATCGCGGGACTCGTCACAAATCCTCCGAGCGCCGAGCACCGTGAGGTTCTTGACGGCGTTGCGCCGCTCGTGAAGGAAAGATTGAAGCTCCTGTCCGATGCGCCCGAGGCGCTGCGGTTTCTCCTGAGCGAGATCGATCCGCCGAGTCTCGAAGATCTTGTCCCGAAGAAAGCCGGGCCGAAAGACGCGCTCGTAGCGCTGCAGGAAGCCGAGAAACTGCTCGACGGATTCTTCGATCGAACCGACGAACAGAACGAGGAAAGGTTCCGCGAAGCATCCGAAAGACTCGAGATGAAACTCGGCCATCTCCTGATGCCGGTTAGAGCCGCGGTGACGGGAAGCTCCGTCTCCCCGCCGCTTTTCGGTTCGATCCGACTGCTCGGTGAAGCCAAAACGCGTGCCCGAATCTCCGAGGCGATCGACCGGCTCAAGGAAGCGACCGAGTAACGCGCGGTCATCCTGCGAAGCAACACAACAAAACTACGAAAAGAGGTCAAAATGGCGACAGCGAAGAGTGACATAACGATGGAGAAGATTGTCTCGCTCTGCAAGAGACGTGGTTTCATCTTCCCATCGTCGGACATCTACGGGGGCTTGAGTTCGGCGTGGGATTATGGCCCGCTTGGGGTCGAACTTAAGAGCAGGATCCAGAAGTTCTGGTGGCGCGAGATGACGCAACTTCACGACGAGATCGTCGGCATCGACGCATCGATTTTGATGCATCCGCGCGTCTGGGAGGCGTCGGGCCATGTCTCGAGTTTTTCCGACGTGATGGTAGAGGACACGGTCACGAACGAGAGGTATCGGTGGGATCACCTCACCGATGAGCAGCGGGAGACCAAGACGTCGCCGAACGGCAATCCACTCTCGGAACCGCGGAAATTCAACCTGATGTTCAAGACGAATCTCGGCCCCGTCGCCGACGACGGTTCGGTCGTGTACCTACGGCCCGAGACCGCTCAAGGGATTTACGTTAACTTCAAGAACGTCGTTCAAACCAGTCGCGTCCGGATTCCGTTCGGGATCGCTCAGGTTGGAAAGGCTTTCCGAAACGAAATCGTGACGAAGAACTTCATTTTTCGGACGTGCGAGTTTGAACAGATGGAGATGCAGTACTTCGTGCATCCGTCGGAAGACACTCGGTGGTTTGAGTACTGGAAAGCGGAGAGGCTCGCGTACTACGAGAAACTCGGGATCAAGCCGTCCAGACTCCGTTTCGAGGAGCACGGTCCGGACGAGCTCGCTCACTACGCGAAAGCCGCGTTCGATATACAGTTTGAGTTCCCTTTCGGCTGGCAGGAGCTCGAAGGAATTCACAATCGAACCGATTTTGACCTTTCGCGGCACTCCGAGTTCTCCGGGAAGGATCTCACGTACCTCGACGATCAAACAAACGAACGATACCTGCCGTACATCATCGAGACATCGGCCGGGCTGACGCGCAGCGTGCTGATGGCGCTCTGCGACGCGTACGAGGAAGAGGAAGTCGGCGAGAACGACGTCCGGACCGTGTTGCGATTTCATCCCGCGATCGCGCCGATCACCGTGGGGGTCTTCCCGCTTGTGAAGAAAGACGGCCTCGCGGACAAAGCGAAGGAAATCGAACGAGCATTACGCGAAGATTTCTCTACGTTTTACGATCAAGGTGGAGCAATCGGGCGGCGGTATCGCCGACAGGACGAAATCGGTACGCCGTTCTGTGTGACCGTCGACTACCAAACGATGGAGGATGGAACGGTCACTCTTCGGTACCGCGACTCGATGGAACAGCAACGCGTCGCGGTCGCCGAACTCGACGCGACGATCCGGGACGCGATCCGCACGTACAGGAGGACCGACGCACACAAGAGGACCGAACCATGAGTGGTGGTTTTGATGCGCTGACGCGGCGTGGTTTCGTGCAGCAATGTACCGACCACGACGCGGTCTCGCGCGAGCTGAACGACGGAAAAATCGTGTTCTACGTTGGGTTTGATCCGACCGGTCGGAGTCTGCACGCGGGCCATTTAATCCCTCTTTTTGCGCTCGCGCATCTTGTTCGTGCGGGGCACACCGCTATCGCATTGGTCGGAGGCGGAACCGCGCGAATCGGTGATCCGTCGGGCAAGACTGAAATGCGAAGAATGCTCACCGTCGAGGATATTCAGGCAAACGCGTTGTCGATCCGTGGGCAGATCGACCGGTTTCTTTCGGCGGCCGGAGCATCGGCCGAGATCGTCGACAACGCGGATTGGCTCGCCGATCTGAATTACATCGAGTTTCTTCGTGATATCGGCCGTCACTTTTCGGTAAACCGGATGTTGTCGTTCGAGACGTACAAGATGCGCCTCGAGACGGGTTTATCATTCATCGAGTTTAACTATCAGCTTCTTCAGTCTTACGATTTTCTCGAGTTGTACCGCCGGCACGGCTGTACGCTTCAAGTAGGTGGCGACGATCAGTGGGGCAACATCGTTGCCGGTGCGGATCTAATCCGCAGAGTCGAGGCGGGCCTGGCACAGGGCCTGACGTTTCCCCTCGTAACGCGCGCCGATGGGAAAAAAATGGGCAAAACCGAGAAAGGCGCCGTCTTTCTCGATCCGGAGCTATGCTCGCCGTACGATTTTTTTCAGTACTGGCGAAACGTCCCGGATCAGGACGTCGGGCGGTTCCTTAACCTCTACACTTTTCTGCCGGACGACGAGGTCGCGCGCCTCGCGTCGCTGCGCGACAAGGAGATCAACGTCGCAAAAGAGTCACTCGCGTACGAGTTGACGCGACTTGTTCACGGTGCAGAGCAGGCAAAGACCGCGCGCGAAGCCGCCCGTTCTGCCTTCACCGGCGGCGCCGCAACCGAAGGAACTCCTGAACTGATACTCGACGCGGACGAAATCGACGGTCCGGTCGTGATCATCGAGCTTTTTGTCCGTACGGGATTGTGTGGATCAAAGAGCGAAGCCCGACGGCTGTTCGCACAAGGTGGCGCGTACGTTGACGACGAGGCGCTGAGCGATCCCGACGCGACCGTCGAGCCGGTGCGATTGAAGGAGGGAATCATGCTGAGGGCCGGGAAGAAACGGTACTACCGCGTCGTCCGCGCATGAACCGTCGCGGATACGTCGTGGTCTTCGCGGGAGTCGCGAGTATTCTCGTGGTGTGGAAAATCGCCTCGAACGTGATCGGAGCCGAGATAATCCTGCCAAGCCCAGAACGAACGGTCGCGGAGGTGTTCTCGGTCGTGTCGTCACCACGGTTCTTCGCGTCGGTTCTCGCGACGACTCGGCGCGGTATCGTGGGTTTTCTGGTTTCGGCGGGGCTCGGTGTCGTTTTCGGCATCGCGGCAGGGCTGTCACGTCCGATCGGTAACGGGCTACGACCAAGTATCGTCGTGATCCAGTCGACGCCCGTGATGGCGGTTATTCTTCTTGCTTTGATCTGGTTCCGAACGGAAACGGTTCCGGTGTTCGTCGCGTTTCTTATGACGTTTCCTATCGTGTTCGGAAACGTCCGCGACGGTATCGGCACGGTCGATCCCCATCTGATCGAGATGGCGCGCGTATACCGTGTCTCTCGCACCCGAACCCTGCTCTCGGTGTACATTCCTTCGGTCACGCCTTTTTTTCTGGCGGGTATGAGGACGGCGCTCGCATTGACGTGGAAGGTCGTGATCGCCGCGGAGATCCTTTCTCAGCCGCGATACGGCATCGGAAGTGAGATGAACGAAGCGCGGATCTTCTTGATCACCGCTCGCGTTTTTGCATGGACTATCATCGCGATCTCTCTTGCCGCCGTTGGGGACGCGACAATGTACGCGGTGTCGCGGGCCGTTACCGGCCGACGCGCGGCGATCAGCCGGAAACGGCTCGCGGAGATAGATCGTGGGTGACTCGATGCGATCGCGCATGGACGGTCCTGCCGAACCGAGAACCGGGCTGTTTGCGGTCACAAAGAGATTCGGTGCCACGACGGTTTTCTCCGAGTTCACGATGCCGGTACGACGCGGCGTGACGACGTCGGTGCTCGGACCGTCCGGATGCGGGAAAACGACATTACTGCGGCTTCTTTCGGGTTTGCTCGATCCGGATTCGGGTGCGGTTGAAGGAGTCGGGCAGGGGCCTCACGGTTTTGTCTTTCAGGACCCGTGTTTGCTTCCTTGGAGAACGGTACGGGAGAATATCCGTTTTGTCGTTCCGCGGCAAAAAAGCGATCGCACGCGCGATTTTATCGACGCTCTTCTGCGCGATGTCGGGCTGCTCGCGTGGGCGGAATCGCTTCCATCGGAGTTATCGGGCGGAATGCGTCGGAGAGTTGCGCTCGCACGCGCGTTCGCTTTGGACACGGAGTTCGTGTTTCTTGACGAGCCCTTTCAAGGCCTCGACGTTCCTCTGAAACTCGAAATCGTGTCTGTATTTAACGCCCTACGCTCGTCGAGACGCCCGACGGTCGTTTTTGTTACGCACGACATACCCGACGCCGCGCTCATGGGCGAGGAGATTGTCGTGCTTTCGGGTGCCCCGACTGCCGTGAGCGAATGCTTTTCGTGTTTGACCGATCCGGGCGAACGTTCGCCCGACGATCCCGAGGTGCTCGAGCTTTCTGCGCGGTTGTACCGGTCGGTTCTTGGTTCGAGTCGCGGCGGAGAATGAAACATTGGTGAATTTTCCGGTCGCGGAAATCCGTCGGGATTGTCGTGTTCGTGATATCGGTGATCTCTCGTGACTCGATCTCGTCGAGCCGGAGTCGAAACTTGCGGTGATTCGTCGAAAAGAGCACGAACCCGTCGGGCGACAGCAACCTGAGGCACGTGTTGATCAGCGCGGGATGATCACGGAGGATGTCGAGCGTTCCGTCCATTTTTTTGCTGTTTGAGAACGTCGGCGGATCGAGAATTACGATGTCAAACCGGTTTTTTCGCTCGAGACACCCGCGCAGGTACTCGGCGACGTCGGCGCGAACGAAGGTTGTGTGGTCGTCGAACAGGCCGTTCAGAGACATATTCTCTTCAGCCCACGCGAGGTACGTGTTGGACAGGTCGACAGAGGTCACCGACGTCGCACCTCCGGCTGCCGCGTGGACCGAGAAAGACCCCGTGTAACAAAACAGGTTAAGAACCGACTTCCCGACCGAGGTATCGCGGATCATCGAGCGCGTATCGCGGTGGTCGAGGAAGAGGCCGGTGTCGAGATAATCCGACAAGTTGACGATGAAACGAAGATTGCTCTCGACGACCTCGATTTTCCGGCCCGCCGCACGCAACCTCTCGTATTGTGAGTTTCCTTTTTGCGGCGTTCGTGTCTTGAGGTACACGTTGTCCGGCTGAACGGATAGCGCGCGTGCAGCCGCCGACACCATCGTATCGACCCAATCACGTCGAGCCTGCGAAGCGGCTTCTTCAGGCCGCATGTGCGCAGCTACGACAAGGTTCGACCCATATACCTCAACGGTGAACGGTAGTTCCGGCACGTCGCGATCGTAGATCCGAAAGCACGTTGTACCGACCCTTCGTGCCCATCGCGAAAGATGTTTGTGGCGTTTCTTGAGACGGTTCGAGAAAACGACCGCCTGGTTTTGTGATACGTCGTCCAAAATTACCTGTCCGTGCCGCGGAGCCGCATTTTCACCGATAGCACCGCGTAACCCGATGAGAGGTCCTCTTTCTGCACGACTACGCCGGGCGGAAGTTTCAACTTGACGTTCGTGAAATTCCAGATCGCCGTGATTCCGGCCTTAACGAGCAGATCGGCGACTGCCTGAGCGTGCGAGGACGGTACGGTGAGAATTGCCATCCGTACCGTGCTCTCTTTGACGATGTCGTGAATCCGTCCGAGCGGATACACGGGGGTTCCGTTAAGGTCTTTGCCGATCTTCTTTTCGTCGAGATCAAACGCGCCGACGAGGTTCATTCCCCTGCGGCGAAACTCACGGTATCCGAGCAACGCGGTGCCGAGATTACCCGCGCCGACGAGAATCGCGTTGTGGTCGCGGTCCCAATGCAAAAACGTGTGGATAGCCTGGATCAACTGATCGACGGGAAACCCGAGTCGCGGTTTTCCGACGACGCCGGTCACGGCGAGGTCTTTGCGTACCTGGATTGGTTCGAGTTCCAACTCCTCGGCGATCACGGTGCCGGATATATACTCCTTGCCTTCCGCCTGCGCGTTTTCGACAAGGTGAAGGTACGATGGTAGACGCTTGATTGTCGGTAGGCTGGCCAAACGGGTGCTTTTCATCGTAGATCCCCCCGGTGAAACGGTCTCTTGAGCGTCATTGTGATCTGCATCGAGCCGAAGCGATTATACCGGATACTCGGACAAATTAATAGGTGTGAACGCGTGACTCAACGGAGTCTCTCGGTTCAAGGCAAAACACTACGGCTGTCGTGGTGCATCATGAGCGGGTACTTGCGTACGCAACGGTCGGGGTTATACGATGGGGAGCATGAACGTTGTTCGCGGCGGTCGTCGGACGATCATGTTATCGAGCGTGTTGCTCTTTTTTGTCGGCGGGATGTCCGCGACCGACGGAGCGCCGCCGATCTGGACGTTTGTCACCGGTGGGCGGATAGTCGGCTCGCCGGTTGTGACCGAGACGGGGCGTGTGTACGCCGTTGCGGAAGATAGATATCTTTACGCGGTCGAACACGGTGTTGCGCGGTGGAGGTACGATCTGCGCGTGCGACCGATCGGGCCGATTCGGGTGTCACCCGACGGAACGGTCGTCGTTCGGACCAGAGCCGATTCTTTAGTTGCTGTGAACCCCGGCGGCGGGACCGTGTGGGCCTACAGACACCGAACCGAGATTGGCTCATTTGAGCACGGCGGAGACGGGCAAGTCCTGCTCGGTGACTCCGCGGGTGTCGTCACGGCGCTCTCTGCAACCGGGCGTGTCGTATACCGCGTCGCAATCGGCGATTCTCCGGTCACGGCGATCGTCCGCGGTTCCGGTTACCACGTGTACGCGGCGACGCGAGACGGCAGACTCGCGGCCATTACAGACGGCGGAGCTCGCGTCTTCAGGCGGCTGTTCGAGGCGCGGATCGAAGCCATGGCGAGCACGGCAGACCGCGTCGTTGTTTTTTTGTCCGACGGGCGTCTCATCGCCGTCGACACGTTTGGGCGGGAGGCGTGGACAATCGGTGTTCCCGAGGCTGCGCGGCGGCTTGGCGTCGCCGGTGTACATATCGCGCTCATTTCTGACGAGGCCGTTTGGTTTTTTGACGATTCGGGGACCACGGTCGGCAGCGATCGATTTGACGGGCTCGGCGATACTGTGATCGCGGGAGACGGTGTGTTCGTTGCGGCGGGAAACGCCGTGTACTCTGTTCGAGCGTCACAACCACGCGCGCCGGTCGCCCGCTTTTCTTCGGGCGTCGGGGCGATCGGCGCGGGCGGCGGTCGTGTCGCCGTCGGTACGGACGACTGGGTTCTTTCATCGTTCGGAAATGCGCACGCAACTGCGCGTCCAGGCGGTGTGCGCGTCCCGTACTGGCGCACGTCGTACGATTATCTGTTTCTCAAGGACCAGATATCGGCGGGAACCGATCAGGCCGTACGCGCGACGCGCGAGATGATTTCGCGCGTGGACCGTGCTGATCTCGCGGGCAGTTATCACGCGATACGCGAGCTATTGATCGAGGTCGCGACGCCACGGACACCGCGGACCGGACGCGCGATTCCTCCTGACGTACGTAGCGCGGCGGTCCGGGCGCTTGGACGCGTAGGAGACGTCGTCGTCCGGGATTTTCTCGCGCGCGCCGTCGCGGCGGAGACCGACCCGTTCGTCATGGTCGCAATCTTTGATGCTTTTACCGATACCGGTATTGCGGCCCCGGAGCCTGTACTCGAAATCGCGGCGCGGTATCTCTCGAACGCGCGTGGGGGCGAGCTTTCGGGAGAAATCGCGCGCGCCGCGGTGGATCTCGTGATCGCGTCGCACAGATACGCGGGGTATGTCCCCGAAGTAGGAGTGGGATTGCTTCGACGCGCGATGGAGGCACCGTTTCCGCGCGAAATCCGAGAATACGCGCTGACGGCCGCCCGACAAATAGACGGGCGATAGCCCGGCGGTTATAATGAACAAAAGGGGGGTGCTGTGAGACCTCGAAAGCAATTTTTCCGGACGGCGCGGTTGGTGTCGGGCGTACTAGTTTACCTCATGGCCGCCGTGGCCAACACGGCCGGTCTCGAGGTCGATGAGGTCGAACTCGAACAGGTTCGCGACGCGCAAATCGAGTTCTTGAACTACGAGGGGCCCGTTGACCGAATAGACACGATCGAGTCGATTCGGGGGATCGGTACGTACCTCGGTACGCGGATTACGACACCCGGGGACGTCGCGTCGTACTTCGGCCGATACCGTGTGATCCACGCGGTCGATCCAAGCGTGTTGGTCGGTCTCGACGCCGACATAGTGATAATCGAACCGGACGCTCAAGTCAACCACATCAATAACTTGCGCCATATCATCTCGGCGTACCTCGAAGCTGCGTACGGATACACCGGCAACGATGCTTCGACTCTTGCGTTTTTCACAACGATTTATAACGCCGTGCATCGACAAGATGTTCCGTTCTTTGATGCGCGCTACAAACCGGTGGTCACGCGCCATCTGTCACCGGAGAATGCGGGTTTGTCGACTCGATACTACGAATGGCCGGGTATGTCGCGAGTCGTGATTCCTCTCGCGCGCGGTGCAGCGCCGGGAGTTATCGGCACTATCGACCCGTTGCAGCTCACCGATCCCGAAGTGATAGCCGAGTTACGCGCACAACCCGATATGGGGATTCGCGAACGGAAGGACATAATCGATCTGATGGAACGAGTCGTCGCCGCGCGTGAAGAACGCGAAGAGCAGGAGCGACTCGCGCTCGAACGCGAGAGACGGCGACTGGAACAGGAGAGAATCGACCGCGAGCGAGCGGTCGAAGCTCCGGACGAGGAGATTGAACCACCCGAAGACCCCATTGATCCCGAAGAAGCGCCTGTAGAAGAGCCGGACGAAACGCCTGAGCCACGTGTCGTGGACGAAGGCGCAGAACCGTTAGTGACCGAGGAGGAGCGCGAGGCACGTGAGCGGGAGCTCGCCGAGCGCGAAGAGGCCCTCGAACGCGACGTGCAGGAGACCGAGGAAATGCTCGATCGCGTCCGCGAGTTGTACGACGACACCGCAGACGATCAACACGCGCTGCTGACCGAGGAACAGCGTCGCGCGGAGGAAGCGGCTCGAGTGGTCCCCGTGCCGTTTCTGGTCTCGACCTCGCGAACCGCGGCAGGTGTCGCGATTTCCCGCCTTGTCGGTGTTCATCCCGAGACCGGTGATGTGCTTGTTCGATCGGACTCGCGTGGCGTGTATGGGCGCAGGATCGTGAATTCAGCAGGGGAGGTCACCGCGATTGTTGATACGTCCGACGGCCCGCGTCTCGTGACGTTCGAGCGGGAGAACCTGTCGAGCATACGGACTGGGGACGACGAAATCTTCCCCGGAGCGTCGCTTGAACGGCGTGGTGACGATGTCTTCACGGTCGTACGGGTTAACGGTGCGTGGTACCTTGGGAGGTTTGACTCCACCCTGACGCTTATCGAGCATTCGGATCGCGAGGTTGCACCGGCTACTCATATCGTGATCACGGAGAATAGAGTATACGCCGAGATGCCCGACGGCTCGGTGTTCAGCCTCGAACTCGACGATCTCGGCGTCCGGTGGTAGAGCGATGTCGCACTTCTCGGGCCGAACGATCCAGGTAGTTCGGGACCTGTCGGTCGACGAACAGGTATATCTCTACGACGTCACACGCCGCTTGAAAACGAAACTCACCACGGGCGAACGAACCGACGAGTTTCGGATAGGAAACCACGACCTCGGCGTTTACCTTTTTTTTCTTGAGGATTCGACGCGGACGAAAGAGTCTTTTCGCAACGCGGCGAAATTCCACGGTGCGCGTGTCAATGACTTTACGGTCGCCGGCTCATCGATCAACAAGAGAGAAAGCATTACCGACACCGTGAAAATGCTTGTCGGTTACTCCGAACAATCGGTCTTCATCGTACGGACCAAACTCGAGGGTACATGTCGATGGCTCGAGGCCGCGCTTTCCGAGTACGCCACGTCAAAAGGAATGCCTGTACCCGTATTCATTAACGCCGGCGACGGACGACACGAACACCCAACCCAGGAATTTCTCGACGAATTTAGTTTTCTGGAACACGTGTCGTGGGATCGGTCGCATCTGCATCTCGCGCTCGTCGGTGATCTCTTTCACGGGAGGACCGTCCACTCGAAGGTCGACGGGTTACGTATCTTCCGCGAAGTGGAGCTCGATCTCGTGGCCCCGCCGGACCTTGAGATGCCTCGACACTACATTGAGACGATGAAGCGTGCCGGGTTCGAAGTCAGGACGTTCGGTTCGATCACGGAGTATCTTGCCTCCGGCCGCCCGGCGTCGGCGTGGTACTTCACGCGGCTACAGCTCGAACGGATGGGCGACAGACTGCTCGAGAAGGCCGATCAGCTTCGCGATGCCGTCACGTTCAAGCAAGCGGACATGGCGCGGGTGCCGGAGGGCACGCGGTTTTTCCATCCGCTTCCGCGGCACTCGGTGACACCGACTATACCGTCGTTTCTCGACTCGACGCCGCTTAACGGATGGGATGAACAGTCGATCAACGGCTACTTCACGCGGATAGTGGAAATCGGGCTTGTCGCAGGGCACCTCGGCGATGACTTTTCAGGTGAATCGCGGCTCAAGCTTAGTTTCAGCGACGACTTTGTCGAAAGCGCTCCCGTGAGTGTCGGGAAGAAGCCCGAGTATAAAGTGGGGATTCGACCGGTCGAGAGCGGAATAGTTATCGACCACATCGGGCGCGGGAAAAACCCACACGAAATTTGGGTTCAGATCGACAAGGTACGACGGATCCTCGCGCTAAACTGCATCAGTTCGCACGGGGTATACACGTCGCTGCGAACTGGCGCGCATAAAGGCATGATTTCGCTTCCGGACCACAACGGTTTTGACGGCCGCGAGATCAAAATGCTCGCCGCGATCGCGCCCGGGTGTTCGGTAAACCACGTTGTTGACGGCAAAGTAGCGAGGAAGTTCCGGCTTCACATCCCGCCACGCGTGTACAATCTCGATGAGATCTGTTGCCGAAACGAGGAGCGTATTTCCCATCCGGCGCATCACGAGCCGATAACAGCGGAGTTCTATCGCGCGGACACCGAGATATTTACGTGCAAGTATTGCGAACGACCACACGAGTTTCACGAGATCTGGAAGTGAGCACGACGGCTACGACTGTGGTCACGCGGGCTTGGGCCGGATCTTTTTCTTTCGGCGTGTCCGTCGTCGGAAAATCTTCCTGAAAAATGCCCTTATCGCCGCGAGAATTTTCTTGAAAAACCCCGGGTTTTTCATTTTGTCGAGTTTCATGTACGCCTCGGCGAGTTCGTCCGTCGTGAGCTCTTTGCGATGGATGTTCTCGTCGAGCTCCATCTCGAGTTTCTCGGCGTCGTCGTCGCGATCGACGACCCGCCCGGGGACGGAGCTCCAGCCGAGCCGTCGAACGGCTTCAAGCCGGCGATGCCCTGCGATCAGCTCGTTCTTGCCGTTAATTACGATAGGGTTCATCAAGCCGAACGATTCGATGCTTCTCATAAGTGGACCGATATCGCCAAGACTCTTGCGGATCCGCTTCCGGATGATGATTGAGTTGATTTCGACTTGCACGGCGCATGGCCTCCACGCGGCATAGTATCAATCGGTTGGGTTGGCGCTCGAGACGCGAAAACCGCCTTCGCTAATCGAGTAAGGGATTTCCTCCGGATGCGGGTAAATCGCCGTTGAGGTCGAAGTCGTTGCCGTACCCAGGGAACCGTAAATCTATATCGAAGTCGAGATCAACCGAGAGATCGCTCTGTGGCCGAGGGCCGCCGAATGCGTTGACCGTGAGGCTTGTCCCTGCTATCGCGTCGCGCATTCGATCGGCGAACACCGGGGTCCAATCGCGCTCAAATTCCTGAAGAGTATCGAACTGCGTCGGTTCGGTTCCCGAGATGAACACTCGTTCGACCGTGCGTCCGGTGTAGTTTTCGGGTGGAAGCAGGCCTGTACGCGCGCTCACGCGTACTGTGGTTAAACCGTCGTTCGGCTTCGGGAACGCGACACGGTCGCGCCCTTCATGGATCTCGCGCATGTACTGAACCCACATCGGCGCAACGGCGGCCGCGCCGGTCTGGTTTGTGCCGAGAGAATTATTGCCGCCACGGTCAAAACCGAACCACACCGCGGTCGTAACGTACGGTGAGTAACCGACCGACCACGCGTCCGACCAGTTTTGCGTCGACCCGGTCTTTCCCGCCATCGGCATATCGTCGAAACCGCCACCGCGTGCGCGTGCTCCGGCCATTGTACCGACCTCAAACGTCGCCTTCATCATCTCGGTCATCACGTACGCTGCTTGCGGCGAGATCACCTGTGTCTCACGCCCGCGCCTCTGTTGCGCCAACCGGATTTCCTGCTCAGGTTCCAGAATCACGCGGCCGTCACGATCTTCGATGTACCGGACGGCAATCGGGACGACCTCACGACCGAGATTCGCGATCGTAGCGTATCCGCGGGCCATCTCCATCGGCGAAACCGAGACCGTTCCGAGGCCGACCGGAAAGTTTCGCACGAAGCCCCGCGAGGCGAGGCTCGACTCCGGGATGCCCATCAAGCGGCTCGCGACTCGGAACGCATCGGTGAACCCGACGCGGTCGAGGACCCGAAGCGACGGAATGTTATACGACGCGGCGAGAGAAGTCGTCAGGTCGACCCATCCCCACCAGCGTCCGAAGTAGTTGTTTGGTGTGTACGGGGTCCCGTCGTCGTTCCAGAACACGACCGGTGCGTCGTAGAACGTCGTCGCCGATGTGACCACCTGTTTGTCGATTCCGGCAGCGTAGTACATCGGTTTGAACGCGCTACCCGGTAACACGCGCGCGTCGACCGCACGATTGAGCTGGTTACGCGCCTCGAAACCGGAACCGCCGATCAGAGCCAGGATATGTCCCGTGGAATTGTCGAGTGTCACGAGGCCACCCTCGACCCGCGTTCTTTGCGCCTCACGTTCGGTTCGTGTGTACGATACGCGCGCGACATGACGAAGCTCATCGTTCTCGGATGATCCGAACAGAAGCGATACCATGTCGATTACAGGGTTAATCTGGCGCTGGTAGTGTTCGAGGGTGCGTGAACGTTCTTTTGCGTCGCCGACGCGAAGCTCAGGAATATCGAATAGAAGAGCCGAAAGCTCGATCGCGGGTATGAGCTTGTCGCCGGCCGAAATACTTACGCTCCGGTTTTGTTCGTAGATTCTGTTGGAAGTCTCGAGCGACGCAGCCATGTGACGATCGGCTGCCCTCTGATAGTCGAGGTCCAGCGTCGTATGAACGGTGAACCCGTCACGGTTGACGTTAGCACGACCGAAAAGATACTCGTTCTCGAGCTGGAATCGCACGAACTCGCTGAAGTACCGTGCACGATCCTCGCGGTCGAAAAATGCCGTGGAGACATTTGAGCGCGTGAAGTCGTAGTTGTTCCAGTAATCGTCAAACGAGAAGTCGACCTCTTCCTGGGTGGCAAATCCCATCGTTACCATATCGTTCAAGACGACTCTCTGCATTACGCGAGCCTGGTTTGGACGGCGAATAGGAGAGTATAACGACGGATTCGCCAGCTGGATAACGAGAATCGCCGACTCGGCGTGCGTCAAGTCACGCGCGGAACGCCCGAAGTAAAACTGTGATGCCGACTCGACGCCGTAGTTACCGTGTCCAAACGGCATTTTGTTGAGATACTCTTCGAGAATCTCATACTTCGTCAGCCGCTTTTCGAGCTGCAATGCCCACCATAACTCGCGGAGCTTCCGGACTAATGAAAACTCGGTACGGTCGGCGTACAAGTGTCCCGCGAGTTGTTGCGTAATTGTGCTTCCGCCCGATACATACCTTCCGCGTAAAAGATTCCACGCGGCTCGAGCGGTTCCGCGGAAACTGAAACCATGATGATGGAAAAAAGTGCGGTCTTCTCGCGTGATCAGCGCGTTTATCAAGTGTCTCGGCAACTCGTCGATCGGGACGAGCTCACGCCTTTCGTCACCGAAGAATTGAGTGATCTCGCGTCCCGTCCGGTCGAGGATGATCGTCGGCAACGCGTTAAAGGTTTCTCCGCGCTGCACGGTATCGAGATGTTCGGTGTTTCGGATACCCGCGAGCGCCAAACCGGTAACGACGCCGAAAACGATTGCGGATACGGCGGTCACGATCAGCAAAACCATGACGAGTACGCCTTTCCGTCCTGCAAAACCCATACGAGAAGGGTACTTACGGGCGTTCCTTTTGTCAAGGTGACGTTCTCACCGTGTCGTTCATACCGAGAGCAGCGAGCTTTGAGCTTAGCGGATGCGAAAAAAAAAGCCGGCTCTTTCGAACCGGCCCAACCGTTAGGTTATCGGCACCAATATAGTAAACTGGGAGGGGAACTATATTAAATGACCGACGGTTTTATTATCGTCTCACGACGAGATTTATTTAGTCTTCATTTACCAAAACGTCCAACGTCAACGAGACGTTGTACGTGCGGTTCGGTTCCACACGGATTCTTCGCGTGACCGAAAAATCACCTACGCGAAACATGACCGTATGCTCACCCGGCCGGAGCATAATCTCGCGTGAAGTCGCATCGACGATTTCACCGTTCACAAATAATGTCGTCCCGCGCGGCGCAGATATTAACACTTTTGCGTGTGGATGTTCCAATTGCACGACATGTTTTTTCGTGACTCCACGTTCGACTCCGATACTCGCAGAATACTCACGATACGTCTCGGACTGCAGGCCCAAACGTTTGACCCCGGGAACCAAGACGATGCCGTCCGGATCAAAGACCACTTCGCGGCCGTCGATCGTTACGGTGTGCTGCCCGAGTGACTCGCGCTCGAGTGTCGTGCCTTCCGGGCTCAGCAGTTCCAACACGACGGCGCCTTCGTTGCGGAAGATCGGCCTGATGCGGACGGGGAACTCCGCGTCGCGCGCGGAGTCCGGCATACCTTTTGAAACTGGAATAATCGTAACGGCGAACGGACTACCGTCGTACTCCATCATCGGTTCGGCGACGATCGTATCCGCGGTCGCGCGGACGGAGTGATCGAGGCGCAGCGGAAGCGAAAACACGACCCGACGGGCGTTCTGCGCGACGTGAGAAGCTGCCGAACGCGCGTCGCGCGCCATCGGTGGATCGTCGTCCGAGATCGTGACGTTCGAGAACACCGCGAGCGAAATCGGTAGCAACAAAGTCCGGATAGAGTCGGGGATCGTTATTTCGAACTCGAGCGCGTCGACAAAACGCGGTGTCGCGTCGAACGAAGCGATTCCGATTTCGCCCATCGTCAATACGAACGCAACTTCGCTGCCGGATTCCAGTGGTACGGTGTGGCGCTCGGTTACCGGCCCCCACAGGGTCTCCGCGGGTAACAGCCCGGCTATGAAGATACATGAAACGGCGGCGATCATCCTGCGAAACATCAATTCCTCCGCGGAAGCACCGACAGCGGGTCCCGCGATGTTCCGTGGACCCGCACTTCGAAGTGGAGGTGTGGTCCGGTCGAAATTCCGGTACTGCCGACTCTCCCGATAATCATACCCGATGTAACGCGGGCGTTCAACTCCACGAGTGCTTCGGAAAGGTGGCCGTAGAACGTGGTGTATCCCGCCTCATGCTCGATGATGATGTAAAGGCCAAACAGTCGGTCGTCGCCCGACTCGATCACCCGACCGTCCCGCGCGGCGTACACGTCGGCGCCATCGGGCGCGGAGATGTCGACACCGTGGTGAAAACTGCGTAGCCCCGTGAAAGGATCAAATCTGAAACCGTACCGTGACGTGATACGCCCGGACGGCAAAGGATCGCGAAAGAGGGCGTCGAGAAACGCGCGGCGCTCTATCGCCGAAAAATCCTCGCCGCGCACGTACCGGAACGAAATCGGTTGATCTCGTACGGTCACGGAAATGAGATCGCCGTGGTCCGGATTACGCTCACTCGCGATGATACGTTCGAGATCGTTGACGGGTGTTTGCGCGACGAAAATCCCGGGTGCCGTCGGTATCACGAGTTCGCCGACATCGGGAGGTATCTGTGTTCCCGTGAGGCGATTCACGGTCGCGATCGTACTATAGGGAAGTAGAAACCGAGCGGAGACCGTAAGTACCGTGTCCCCCGGCCGTATCTCGTATCGATACATCGTCAGTGGGGGTGGATCGTCGCCGCGTCGGACGGCCATGTGAAACTGTTCGACGTTCTGAACGACCTGCAAAAAAAGCGGATCCGAACGGTCGGGCCTTTCGATCAAAGGATAACGCGCTTGAGAGTGTGCCGAAGCGACAAGGATCAACCCAAAAACAAAGAATGGTACGCGCATCGGTTTCTAAGGTCGGTCTCCATCTGTCGCACCGTGGCGAAGAGCGAGCCGCGCGGCGGCAAAGACTCCCTCGCTCACCGCTGCGACCCTGTGCTGGGACTCATCCGGAGCTCGACCGTTTCACGGCGCGTGGCGTACGCACGCGCGTCTTCCTCCCGTCCCATCGACACGGCGTTTTCCTCGAGCGCGGAGAGAGCGCGGATTACTTCCGGGACGACGCCCAACGTAAGGTAGATGTCGAACGCTCGTGTGTAGTACTCGTGCGCGGCATCAAAGCGCGTTCGTCGACGTTCGATGCTGCCCAACGCAAAGAGGTCCTGCGCGATGCCGAGCGGATTCTCGATCATCTTGTCGCGCTCGAGCGCCTGGTACGCGAGATCATACGCCTCATCGAATAATCCGCGTCGAGAGTACACGGACGCCAACATGTAGAGGTTGGCGGCGACTTCCCCGTGGATGCGACGCTGTTCGTTGATGGCCAACGCTTTGCGGAGGTATTCTTCGGCAACGTCGTATCGTCCGAGACGGCCGTGAGCCGCACCGACATTGTGGTACAGGATAGCCGCGACGGGGGTCGTATGGTGCGGTCCGACAAGTTCGATCGCTTCGGAAAAAAAAGCGAGAGCGCGTTCGGTGTCTCCACGGCGTAAAGCGAGGTCGCCGAGATTGCTCTTGCCTTCAATCAACGTTTCGATCATGCGATCTGCGGTATCGACCGTGGTGCCCGCGGTACCGCGTTCAGCGATCTTGACGGCACGTTGAAACTGGGCCTCGGCCGTCGAGAGATCCCCGGTAGCGACGTAGACCTTCCCGATTGCGTTCAATGCGCGCGCAACACCATTTTGGTCGTCAACCGAGATGCTCAGGCCTAACGCGTTCTCGTACAGCGATAGCGCTTGTTCGTACTCGGCTCGGACGGCGTACGTTGTGCCGTAGCGGATAAACTCCGCAGCCTGATTCCTCGTCGTAACAACTTCGTCGGATCCGCCTCGGAGCGACGAACACCCGAGGAGCAGAAAAAAACTCACCGCGACCGCGGTCAAAGCTGTTTTCACCGTCACCTAAAACTCCGGATCGCGGAAGCCACCGAACGTTGCCGGGGGTTCGAGCTGCGTGGAAATGCCGCCGCGGATCAAGGGGTTGTTGCTCAAACCTTCGAGCACGTCCTTCCCGGTTGCGAGCGTGCGTCGGCCTTCCTCGAGAATGCCTGTCAGTTGTGGTGTCGTTCGATTCATGAACTGCGCAAGGTCGGCCAGCTCCATCGTGACATCCGAAAGGTCGGACAGCAAGCCGTCGATGCGATCGAACAGAACTTCATCGTCGTCGAGGATCTTCGCGATCGAGCCGCTCGGATCGAGCAATCTCGGAACGATGCCGGTCGGATCGGCGATCGCGTCGGAAGCGAGCGCAACGTTTTTTGCAATTTCCTCGATATACACCAGGATCCCGTCGGCCTGCGTGACGGTGTTCCTGATCGTTCGTTCGAGCTCCTCGATGATCGCGTCGACCCCAATGAAGAGTTCGGCTATCGGCCCGTCTCGGCTCGAACCGTCGAGCGTCGCGTTAACGATTTGTAGAGTTTGGGTCGCTTCGGCGACCGCGATATCGAGGGTAGCGGTCAGCGTCGTCACGTTCTCGAGTATCGGGTCGATCTGGTCAAGAAGGCGCGTGATCTGGTCTTCCTGCCGAGGCAGAACGACGAGATCGTCGGCAATCAGTTGACGCGCTTCGACCGAATCGAGCGACGGGATGACCGAGTACTCTTCGGGCGGAGCCGACGGGTACCTTCCTTGATGGAAGACAAGTCCACCTCCGAGCCCGAGCGGATTCGAGATTAACTGGATCACCGAGTTTTCGCGAACGGTGTCGATGTACCGGTCCTGAACGTGAAAAATGATCTCGACATCGTTCTCGGCGGTAAGCTCCATTTTTTCAAGTCTTCCGATCTGGAAACCTTTGAACGTGATCGGCATTCCGATGCTGAGGCCCGACGCGGAAGAGAATAAGCTCCGGTAGTAGTAGTTTCGCGCGAACCACCGTTGGTTTGCGCCGACCGT
The DNA here is from genome assembly GCA_003566875.1 of Spirochaetaceae bacterium. Lineage (GTDB taxonomy): Bacteria > Spirochaetota > Spirochaetia > DSM-27196 > PXBQ01 > PXBQ01. Next base: position 20,448 of record PXBQ01000192.1, read on the forward strand.
GACGAGAATCGCGATGAACGAAAGCATACCGACGATCACGAAGACGCCGACGATCTGGTACGCGAACCGGATTCTGAATTTCATCTCGGTTCACAGTCTAGTTGAGGAACGCTCGTTCGTCAATCGAGCGTGTCGCTTCCGAGCAAGTCGAGTACGTCACCCGCGTACGTGGCAGTCTCGCTGAGTACATCTGACAGAATCGCGGCAACGGCTTGATCCTCCGATCGGACGATATCGTTGAACGGTCCAAACGCAAGAATACGGCCCTCGCTCATAACGACGAGGTTATCGGCGCATTGCGACGCGAACTGCGCGTTGTGCGTCGCTCCGATTATCGTGGTCGACGTACTCTTGAGGTGTTTCACCACGCGGAGCACGTTGCCGACCGTTTGCGCGTCGAGAAAAGTGGTCGGTTCATCGAGAAAAAGCAGACGAGGAGTTGCCGAGAGCGCCCGGATGAATGAAACGAGCTTGATTTGGCCACCGGACAGCTGGGACGGACGGTTGCGTAGGTCGCCCGTGAAGCTGAGCTGATGAGTTAGTTCCGAAATGCGCGTTGCGATCTCGGTGTGCGTCATCGTGGGATAGTGGAACGATATGGGAAGTGCAATGTTGTCGTAAATCGACATGTTCTGCCATAATGCACCGCTCTGAAAAACGAAACCGGAGTACTTGCGGAACTCGAGTAGCGTTCGATGGTTGAGCATCGCGAGATCGCGATCGTCGACGAACACCGTACCGGTGTCCGGCGGGATTATCCCGCACGCGACACGCAGGAGTGTGCTCTTCCCGCAGCCGGACGGCCCCATTATCAATGTTGTGGCGTTTTCGGGGAACTCGACCGATACGTCCGAGAGAACTTGAGTTTCTCCGAGCGATGCCGAGACGTTTTCCAGTCGGATCGTTGTGTTCATCTCGGCGTCTCACAGGTAGTATGCGATCGTCAACACGGCATTGACGAGCATAAGGATCGTGACGTTGTACCCAACCGATCGAATCGTCATCTGAGGGATCTCGGTCTGTGCGCTCTCAACCTTGAATCCGAAGTACGTCGCCACCGTCGCGATCACCGCACCGAAAGCGATGCTCTTTACGATCGACGCGAAGATATCGACCATATTCAACACACCCAGTAGTCCCGAGAAGTACTCACCGAAACCTATGGGGCGAACGAACTGCGTCACGACGAACGAACCGAGTAAACCGAACACGTTGAAGTAAACGTTCAGTACGACCAGTGACACCGTAACGCCGACAAAACGCGGCACGACTAGATACGAGATCGGATCGATCCCGGTAGCGATGAATGCGTCGATCTCGTGGTTCGCCACCATCGTACCAAGCTCGGTCGTTATCGCGGTGCCCGAACGCGCCGCGACGATGAATGCGGTCAGGATCGGGCCGAGCTCGCGCGTGATCACCGCGATCAGGATCGTGTAGATCAGCGCGCCTTGCCCAAACTGCGGGAGGATAGACAACCCTTGAACCACGATGATCGCTCCGAGTCCCAACGAAAGCGTCGCGATGATCGTGAGCGCCTCGACGCCCGTGAACAGGATCTGGAACACCAGCACACGAAACCCGGCATTCTTGCGACGGAAGAAAAAAACGGTCTCTTTCAGAACTGCCGCAAAAAAACCCATCGCGTACAAGAATCCGGTGATCCTTCCGACCGTCGTTCTGCCGATTCTTTCGAGTGCTTCGCCTGCTCGTGCCACGACGCATTTTACGCGATTCGCGACGAAACGACAACAAAGCGCCGGCCGGTTCGGCGGAACCCGGATCGGCGGATAACTCACCAAAAAACTGATCGTCGGCCCAAACCGGACCGATACTGGAAAAAGGAAACACCAAGAGCGTCTTTCCGAATTTACAGTCGCGTGACGTCGCTTGATTAGAACTGCATTGTTGACTAAAGTAGCATTTTGGGAGTGTGTATCGTGCCGAAACCTATGACGTACAAGGCCAACTCTGTAATTTACTTTCAGGGCGACGTCAGCGATCGTATCTACATTCTCAAGTCCGGGCGGGTCAGCTTGACGTCAAACGACATCGAGACCGGGCAGGAAATCCACGACTACATTCAAACGGGTGAGTTTTTTGGGGTCAAGTCTGCGCTCGGTAGATATCCACGGGAAGAGAGCGCTGCGGTTCTCTCGGATGCTCACGTGATCATGTTCACGGTTCCTGAGTTTGAGCAGGTCGTTTCCGCGAATACGCGTATCATCATGAAGATGCTCAAGGTTTTTTCGAATCAACTCCGGAAAATGCACGCCAAGGTTCAAGACCTCTTGGCGTCCGACTCACAAAACGACCCCGAAGAGGGCCTGTTCCGGATTGGTGAGTACTATCTGCGAAAAAAACAGTACTCGAAAGCCCTATACGCGTTTCAACGATACCTCACGTACTATCCTTCGGGAAAATTCCACGTGAAGGCAAACTCCCACGCGTTGACGGCTGAAAACTATGCGCAGCAGTATGGGGTCGGCAAGGGCCCGGGTGTTCCCGGATTGACGACGGGAGACGCTCCTCAATCGACGACACAATCAAAACCCGAGGAAGGGAGGTCGTTGTCGGATGTAGCCAAAAGGTTCTACGACGCCGTGAGTCTTTTCAGTCGGCAGGAGTATACCGATTCGCTCAAGGCGTTCAAGCAGATAGCGGCATCGGGTGGAGACGAGGAGTATACGGTCAAGTCGTTGTTCGAAATCGGCAGATGTCTCCACGCTTTGAAACAGTACGGGCCGTGTATCAAACACTTCACGGGGATGATTCAGAAGTATCCGAAAATGCCGAGCCTCCCGGATGCGTTGTACTACGTCGGGCAATCGTACCTCGAGCAGGGCGACGCTACGCGCGCGTCAGGGTTCTTCAACAAAATCATCTCGATGCCGGGAATCGACGACGGGCTCAAAAGAAAAGTCAACAAGGCGATGAAAGCGGTCGAGGAGACGTGACATGGATCTCAGCAACCCTGCGTTCGAGCGCTTCGCGGTAACGTTCCAGCCGGGCGACATCATCTTCTGCGAACACGAACCCGGAGACTCGTTTTACCTGATTCAGGCCGGTCGCGTGCAGATCTCGCGAATCATGGCCGACATCGAGAAGACGATCGACATCCTTCAGCCCGGAGAGATTTTCGGCGAGATGGCCATTCTCGAAGAAGCTCCACGATCGGCGAACGCGATCGCGCTCGACCCGATGAAGGCGCTCGAGTTCAACCGCGCCAATTTTGAGATTTTGATGCGCGGAAATCCACAGATCGCGTTAAAACTGCTTAAGTTATTTACAAAGCGCATCTACGATCAACGCCGCCGCTTCATGATCTTGACTCTCGACGATGTGCAGGCGAAAGTCGCCGACGTTTTCTTGATGCTCGCCGAAGGCGAGGGGACAAACAACCAGGAGTCGAACGAACGCACTTTTCGCACCTCGGTCGAAGACGTCGCGCACTGGGCGGGTATATCGCCCGAGAAGAGCCGCGAAGTCCTGAGCCACTTCGCCTCTCAACGCCGGATCGAGATCTACCAGGACCGCGTCGTCGTCCGGAACATCAACGACCTCATCCGTTTTGTGAACTCCCGCCGCCGGCAGTAATGCCCGGAGAGAGTCGAATTATCGAAGTTCTCACCGACATCATCCGGAGCGGGGTCGGTACGTTTTCTGGGGAAGGGGAAAGCCAGAACGCGGATTCGAACCGCGGACCTGCTCATTACGAGTGAGCTGCTCTACCACTGAGCTATCCTGGCGATTTTCTTACGAGGCCGGAGTATAGATCATATCCCGAAAAATGGAAATACCCTCTCACGAGAATCCGTCGGTTCTCCGATAAATAAGTAAGTAGTGTGGGGAGGGAACCGTGGTTCGGGGAATGTACACAGCTGCAAGCGGCATGACCGCGCAGCAACACCGGCTTGACGCGTTGACGAACAACCTGGCCAACGTCGACACGACCGGTTTCAAACGCGACCAGGCCGTGTATAAGGCTTTTCCGGAGCTTCTGCTTCGCAGGATGAGCGACGACGGCGTCCTGCGCATTCCGTATCGAGCGCAGATGCCGTGGGGTTCGATCGACAAGGCACCGGTGGTCGGCCGCCTTGGAACGGGTGTGGAACTCAACGAGATATACACGATTTTCGAGCAAGGCAGCTTCAAGGAGTCCGGTAACCCGTTCGACCTCGCTCTCGAGGGGCGAGGTTTTTTCGTCGTCGAGACACCGAACGGAGAAAGATTGACGCGTAACGGGAGTTTCCACGTCGACCCGTCCGGATACCTTGTGACGAAAGACGGTTTCCCGGTTCTCGGCGAAGAAGGGCCGATTCGTGTGACGATGAACAACTTCGTCGTCGACGAGGACGGACGCGTTTTTGCGAACGATGTATACCGAGACCCGGACCGACTGGTTTCGATGATCGAGAACCAATGGGAAGAGACGATCGAACTCGACCGGCTTCGGTTGGTCGAAGTGCCGAACGATCGGTATCTCGAGAAACAAGGTTCGAGCCTGTGGCGGACCACGTGGGACTCGGGCGACGCGGAGATCGCCGCAGAGGGCTTTCGACCCCGCGTTCATCAGGGTTTTCTCGAGACCGCAAACGTGAATCCGGTCACCGAAATGGTGGAGATGATCGAGGTGAACCGGGCGTACGAAGCGAATCAGAAGGTTATTCAAACGCAGGATGCGACGACCGGCAAGTTGATCAACGAAGTCTTGCGAATGTAGTGAGGTAGAAAAATGGTACGTTCCCTTTGGACCGCAGCGGCCGGCATGAATGGACAGCAGTTCAATATCGACACGATCGCGAATAATCTCTCTAACGTGAACACGACCGGTTTCAAGAAAAACCGACCCGATTTTGAGGATCTCTTGTACCAGACCGTCCGGACCGCCGGCACCCCGGCGACCGAGAACACCTTGGTTCCGGTCGGAGAACAGTTTGGTCACGGTGTTCGCGTCGCGGCGACGCAGAAGATTTTCACGCAAGGATCGCTTCAAAACACCGATGTCGTCAGCGACATCGCGATCGAGGGCGAAGGATTCTTTCGCGTCTTGACGTACGACGGCTCGTTTGCGTACACACGCGACGGTGCGTTCAAGATCGACTCGAATGGTCAGTTCGTCACGTCGAAAGGGTATCGTGTTGTCCCGGATATCATTATGCCCGAGGGCTTCATACGCGAATCGATCGCGATCTCGGCCGACGGGCGCGTCTCGGTGAACCTTCCGGGGATCGACGATCCGATCGACGTCGCTCAAATCGAAGTCTACCGATTCGTGAACCCGGCAGGTTTGACCGCCGTCGGTGAGAACCTCTTCAAGGTCACGTCTGCGTCGGGCGATCCGATCGCCGGGCAACCGGGGTTCGACGGGATGGGCCGGCTTCTGCACAAATTTATCGAAATGAGCAATGTTGAAGCGGTAAACGAGATGGTAAACATGATTGTCGCGCAAAGAGCGTACGAGATGAGTTCAAAGGCGATTCAGACCTCGGACACGATGCTGGGAATCGCGGCAAATCTCAAACGATAAAGCCCGTTCAACGAAGGAATAAGGCATGATCGACGCAGTATTTGATCGTCACACTGTCGCGAACGCGCGGACGCCTGAAATGCCGCGCGTCCCGGTCAACGCCGATGAGGCGCGGCTGCGAGAAGTCACGCGCGATTTTGAGGCGATTTTTGTGAAAACGATGCTTGATTCGATGCGAAACACATTGAACCGAGAGTCACGCATGTTCGACGGCGGCATGGCCGAAGAGTTCTTTGAGGACATGCTTTATGAACAGTACGCAAAGAGAATGACCGAGACCGCGCGTCTCGGAATCGCCGATCTTTTGTATCAGCAGCTCTCGCCACAGGTTTCGACCGTTCCCGCGCGTGACGCGTATCGTGAATAACCAAAACGCCGGTACCGTATGATAAAGTGAACAGTTTTAGTGATTCTTTTCGCTCGGCCTGGCGCGGTTTTTTTAAATCTATTCCACGTAGAAAGTTATATGTTGTGCTTGTTGTTTGTATCATTGGCACGCTATTTGCATCATTAATGCCAGGAGCACGGCATGGAAAAGAAGAATAGTTCTAAAACCGATAACGAATCGCTGAAAGCATACTTCGAAGAAATAAAAAAAACAACGCTCCTGACTTTTGAAGAGGAGCTGGACCTCTCTAAAAGGATCGAAAA